>NZ_JBHXEM010000033.1:0-76470 GCF_042724755.1 Kitasatospora sp. NPDC127067
GGAACGCGGTGCCCGGCCGGCTCGGGGCCGGTGGTCTCCCGGGGCTACGGCGCCGGGCTGAGCTTCTTCCACGGCCGGCCGCCGTTCGCCTCCGCCGTGCCGGGGGCGACCGTGGTGTACCACTGGGCGTACCAGTAGGAGCCCTGGTACTTCACGAACGCGGCCGTCGAGGCGGCCGGGTCGCCGGTGAGCAGGTGGGTCTCCCTGGCGGTGGCGCCGCCGGCGAGCTCGATGTCGTTGCCCGCGGCCGAGCGGAGCTTGAACAGGCCGTTGTGCTTCGGCCCGCCGGGTGCTCCCTCACTGCCGTTGTCGGCGATCGGGACGAGCCGCCACTTCTGTTCGGCCCGCCCGTCGCACCCCACGGAGGCGAGGTCCTGCCGGGAGGCGGTGGCGGTCAGGCACCGGCCGCCGCCGGCGATCGTGTAGAGGCCGCCGCCCGCCGGCTGGATCCGCCAGTACTGGTTGGCGTTCTGTTCCATCAGTTCCACGAGGTGGGCGCGGGACTGGTCGGGGTTGTTGTCGATCATCATGGGCTTGCCGGCGGGGCTGTCGCCGTACTCGAACATCCAGCCCTTGTCCCCCTTGTCGTACATCCGCCACAGCCGTCCGCCGTCGGGCCGGTAGACCTGGCCCTGCTTCCAGTCCGGTGCCTGGCAGGAGCTGCCCGCGGCGGGGGCGGGCGGTGCGACGGTCCGGACGTCGCGGCGCTGGTCGCCGATCGATCCGTACTCCCGGCCGCCGATCCTGAACGTCACGTTGGACGGCCCGGTGATCGGCAGGTAGTACTTCAGGTCGATGTCCCGGGACTTGCCCGGCGCCAGGTCCTCGCAGTAGCCGAGGGTGAGGGTGAGCCGGTGGAAGTCCCCCTTGAGTCCGCCCGTGTTGGGGCCGGTGTGGCCGGGGACGAGCCCCTTCATCTCCTTGTAGTCGTTGTCCTTGACGACCGGCGGCATCGAGGTGGGCAGGTCGAGGGCGATCTCGGTGCCCTGGGCGAGCGTGACGCCGGAGTTGTTGGTGATCCGCAGCTTCGGCTGGACGGGGTAGAAGTCCTTCTCCCCGGTGGGGAAGTCCACCAGTTCGGCCTTGACGTCGATCACCTCGGCCGGCTGCGGCCGCCCGCCGGCCTTGCTGTTGCCGGTGGCTCCGGCGCCCTTGAAGGCGTTGTCCAGGCGGGTGGTCAGGTCGTAGCCCATGCCCCACTCCCCGCCCGGGCGTTGGGCGTAGTCGCCGGCGAGTTCCCAGATCATCGCGCCGCCGATGCCCTTGTCGACGATGTAGCGGGCCTTGGCGTCGAGCGACTTCTCGTTCTCGGTGGAGAGGAACACCTTCTTGGCGTCGTTCCACAGCCAGGGCGACTGGAGGGCGTCCGAGTACTTCTCCGCGTACGTGCCGGTCAGCTGTCCGCTCGGCAGGTTGGTGTCGACGCCGTAGGACCGCAGGTAGCCGGGGGTCCGGCCGTCCTGGAGGTTCTTGGTGTGCCACAGCGGGTTCGACCCCGCGCCGACCTCCCGCTCGTTCTCCACGTCGTGCCAGACGTTGTCGATCCCGACCGCGCCCGTCCCGCAGGACTGCGCGTTGGCCGGGCCGCGCCCGCCGGTGCCCAGCGGGCACTGGGCCTGGTCCGGCATCGCGGCCGTTCCCCACAGCCCGTCCGTGCCGCCCTGGACGTCGCGCCAGCCGCGGGAGTAGTACGGGATGCCGAGGTTGATCCGGCCGGCCGGCAGCGCGCCGCGGTAGTAGTGGTAGGCCCAGTCGACGTTGAAGTAGCCCTCCTTCCGGAAGTCCTTGGTGTCGGGCGCCTGGTCGTTGTAGATGCCGGCGTCCGCCAGCTCGTTGTCGCGTCCGTCGTCGTACAGCGGGGCCTGCGGGCCGACGAACCTGTTCCAGGAGCCGTGCAGGTCGTAGGTCATGACGTCGACGTAGTCCTGGTACTGCAGTGCCTGTCCGGCGTCCAGCCCGCGCACCAGGTAGCCGGAGGAGGAGCCCGCGGACGTCAGCAGGTAGTAGCGGCCCTTGTCCGTGCCGGCCCGGTCAAGCCGTTCCCGCAGCGACTTCATCAGGGCGTTGTAGCCCTCCTGGAGCCCCTTGCGGCGGGGGTTGGAGACGTCCCAGTCCAGCGGGTTGCCGGTGTTGGGCAGCGCGGTCGGGTACTCGTAGTCGATGTCGACGCCGTTGAACCCGTACCGGTCCAGGAAGTCGGTGACGGAGTCCGCGAACGCGTCGATGCCGGCCTGGTTCACCGATCCGTCGGCGTTGGTGGTCATCGCGTAGAAGTTCCGGGTGCCCGCCCAGCCGCCGACCGAGATCAGGGTCTTCACCGCCGGGTGCTTCTTCTTGTACGTGTTCAGCAGGTTGAAGTGCCCCTTGTAGGGCAGCGAGGCGTCCATGGCGTTCTTCTCGCCCGGCCAGGTCATGCCGGTCGCCGGGTTGGCGGGGTCGTTCGGGTCGCCGATGCTGATCCGGTTGTCCCGCACCTCGGCGAACGCGTAGTTGACGTGCGTGACCTTCGACCAGGGGATGTTCGACGCCAGGTACTTCGGGTCGCCGTTCGCGCCCGCGCGCCAGCCGGTGAAGTAGCCCACCACGCGCCGGGTGCGGTTGTTGCCGACCCACTCGCGGCCCGCGCCGTCGTACACGTCGCAGTACCGGGCGGCCACGCCCGGGGTGACGGCCATGCCCTCGGGACGGCAGTCCCCCGAGGCGGCCGGCTTGGTGCCGCGGTCGTCCGGGGCGGCGTCGAACGGGTCGCCCGCGTCACCGCCGTCCGGCTGGCCCACCGGGCGGGCGGACAGCTGCCACCTCTGGGAGTCGCGGCGGTTGCAGTCGTAGATCTGCAACGGCCGGGAGGTGTCCGAGTCGGGGACGTCCAGGCACTTGCCCGAGTTCGGGTTCCGCAGTTCCTGCCGCGCGGTGTAGATCCACTTCTGGGCGAGGGACCCGTTGCACTCGTACAGCTGGACGGCCGTCCCGTTGTCGGCGCGCCCGCCGTCCACGTCCAGGCACTTGGCCAGCGACTGCAGCGAGCCGTCGTCCGACACCGTCCAGGCCTGGGCGTCGGAGCCCGCGCAGTCCGCGAGCGCGACCGGGGTCCGGTCGTCCCGGCTTCCGCCGCGCGGCTCGACGCACTTGCCCTCCAGCCCGCGGATCGTGCCCACCTGCGTGCCCGTCCCGGTCTCCCGGAACTTCCACCGCTGGGCCTGGTTGTTCGCGTCACAGGCCGTCACCGCGAGCGCCTCGCCCGCGCCGCCGGCCGTCAGGCAGCCGCCGTCGGCACTGCTGACCAGGGTGTACCAGCCGCCGCCGGCGCCCTTCGGCTGCCAGACCTGGTTGGCGTTGCCCTCCTCCGCCCGCACGAGATGGGTGGTGTGCGGCCCGGGATTGTGGTCCACGACCATGTCCGGCTTCGCCGAGGCCGCGATCCGCCAGTTGCCGCCACCGAGCGAGCGCATCACCCAGCGCTGGGCTGCCGTGCCGTCGGGTTCCGCGGCCTGGACGCTCGTCCCGGCCTCGGTGCTGCCGCCGCTCAGGTGGACGGACATGCCGGTGGCCGAGCGCAGCTCCACCTGCTGGCCCTCGCGCGGATCCGTGCCGGTGTCGGGTTGGCGGGGGGTGATGACCACGTCGTCGGGGTACTCGATGTACCAGTACTGCTCCTTCTTGACGCCTTGGCCGCAGGAGTCGATGCCGACCCAGTTCGTGTCCTCGGACCGCCTCGCCGGGTCCTGGGTGAGGCAGCCGGAGGTCATGTCGACATTGTCCAGGGACAGCGCGACCCTCCCGTCCTCCCTCGCCGAGTGGAACCAGCCGGTCTCCTTGTCGCCCAGGGCGGCCCAGTTCCGGCCGCTGAGGAGGTGGTGCCACAGGTTCAGGTAGCGTCCGTTGTGCTGCGCCTGCAGCGTCACCTTCTCGCCCACGTTGTGCAGCAGCCACCGCTGGCTGGCCTGCTCCTTGTCGGGACGGGTGACGAGATAGTCGTCCGTACCGTTCCCCTGGGCGTCCAGCACCTCGCCCGTCTCGGCGTTGCGCAGCCGGACGATTCCCTCTCGCACCGCGGAGCCGTCCGGCGTGACCTTCATACCGTCGCCCGAACCCGTGCAGGTGAAGATGTACCGGTCGGAGGTCCGCGCCTCCTTCCCGAACCCGGTCAGGCACTGCGACAGGGCCTGCTGCCCGAAGGCGTTCGGGTGGATGGCCTCCTGGACGTCACCCTGCGCGTTGGGCGTCAGCCACCCGAGATTCGGGATGTACGGGACCCAGCGAACCCACTCGGCCTTCGACGCGGGCAACGGACTCGCGTTGCTGTTCGCCTCCGTCGCCTGCTCGGCTCCCTTCGCGCACAACTCGTGCCCCGCGAAGGCGTCCTGGACGTCCAGGAACTTCGCGCCGGCGGTCCCGGCGGCCCGGCGCAGCATGTCGCTGATCTTCGGGACCAGCGTGCTGTGGGCCCAGTCGGCGTCGGGGTCGGTGAACGGGCAGCCGCCCTGGCGGAAGCGCGGGTCCGAGGTACCGTCGAACGGGTAGCGGAAGTTGTCCGCGGCGGGAATCGGGTTCGGATAGGACTGGAGCACCAACTGGTAGCCCGACTGGCCGGCCGCGGTCATGGTGCTCCGGATCGCGGCGAGCGTCTTGACGATGTCCGCCTGCACGGCGTCGACCGAGCGGGCGACCCTCGCCGCCTTGTTGGGTGCGGAGCAGATCTCCACCCAGCGGTAGTAGGCCTTCGCACAGTCCGAGACGATCCCGCTGAAGTCGAGGTCGTTGCCGCCGATGGACACGACGACCATCCGGATGTCGTACGTGCGGGCGAGGTCGGCCAGCTGCTGGATCTGGGGCTTCTCGTTGTTGCGCGACTCCGTGAGGATGTCCTTCGTCGTCGCGCCCGAACAGGCGATGTTGAACCGCCGCTCGACGGGAATGTCCTCGAACTCCGCCCCCTTGATCGGGGCGACGTCGGAGCGGTCGCACCGGTTGCCCTTGTTGTCGTAGGACGTCGCGCCGTACACGCAGTCCTGCGAGCCGTCCGCGCACCTGGAGCGTCGGTCCGTCCCCCAGACGTCCCCCTCCTGTTTGGTGAGCGCGTTGCCCGCCCAACGGCCGCCCTCACCGGAGATGTAGCTGTCGCCCATCGAGACGATGGCCTTCTGCGGCGCCTGACCACAGCCGGACGACGCCGCCGCCTCAACCGCGGCGAGGGCCAGGGACTGCCCCGGCATCACCAGGCAGTCGAGATCCTCGCCGCCGGGCCCTCCGCTGCGGAAGACGACGGGGTAGTGGTCCGAAGCCGGGTCCCTCGACCCGTCCGCCTTGAGGGTGTCGACGACGTTCGTCTGGCGGTAGGCACTGTAGGGGGCCGGTCCGCCTCCTCCCGCCGGGACGCCGCGGACCATGTAGTCGTAGAGCTTGGTCTGGAACCTGTCCGAGTTCGTGTCCTTGGACGAGTACGTCTTGAGCTGACCCGCCGTGACCATTTGCCACTGCGCCTGGGGCAGCTGCAGCTCGGCAAGGTCCGCGGCCAGTCCGTCCGGCTCCCGGTTGAAGTCGCCGACAACCGCCCAGTTCCCGTCCGGGTGCCTCTGGGAGATCGCCCTGACGAGCGGGCCGGTGTCGTTCTGTTTGCCACTGTTCGCAGTGCTGTGGACGTCGTAGATCCAGGTGTCGTTGCCCTCGAGCTTGACGCCCAGCGCCGGCCGCTTCGACTTCGCCTTGCGCCAGTTCGCCTCACTCTGCCGAGGGGTGGTTCCGAACCCCTGGTCGGGCTTGGCAGCCGGCACCACTTCCATGTCGGCGGGGCTGTCCGTGATGATGACCCGGGCCCGGTTGTTGTTGGATGCTCTGAGGGCGTAGACGTAGTACATGCTCCGCGGAAGACCCGGCCAGTGCCACACGTACCCCTGCGCCGTAACGATCCCTCCCATCCCATCCGGGTATCTGTCTTCGCCCAGTCTGCTGAACCCGTGGCCGCCCTCATTCATGAAGTCGAAATTGTCATTGTGCTCCTGAAGGGCCAGGACGTTGAGGTCCCGGGAGTTCAGGAGCTTCGGTATCCAGGTGAGCCACAGGTCGAGCGCCCCCATGTTCATGTTCCACGTCCCGACCTTGAGGTCCTTGACGGTGGCGGCACGAGCGGGCGGAGCCGGTAACAGAACGGCCTGGACGAGGCCCGCGATCAGAGTGAGCGTGAGCAGCGCGGCGACTCTGCGCCAGGCGGCCGGTCGATGACGGGCAATCCCACGCGGGGGATGTCCCGATCGCAGTGACGTGTCTTGCATTTCTTCTCTCTGCTTCTTTCCTGCCGTTGACGACACACAGGGCGACGGGACTCTACGAAACGGCGGTAGACGTGTGATCAACGCACGGAGCCGACGCCGCCCAGCCGGGACCGGGCTTCCGTGGCCGCGTGGCGGATCCACCACGCGAGGACGTAGAGGGCCAGGGCGGCGATCAGGCCGGCGACCGCACCTTTCGCCGCGTCGGACAGCACGCCTTCGAGCAGGCCGGCCGCCGACAGCCCGGCCGTCTCCGCCTCCGGGCCGGCGCGCCACCGCCAGGCGTGAACAACAGCCCCGGCGGCCGTGAACAGGGCCATCGCGAGCAGGACTTGGCGGCGCGGACCGCCGGCCGGCCAGGGGCGGCCGGAGCCGGGGAGGAGGTGCTCCCGCCGGCGCCACGCGAACAGCGCGATCGCGGCCAGGCCGCCGATCGTGCTCGCGTGCTGCAGGGCCCGCGCCCAGGTGAGGCTGCCCACCGGCGTGGATGCCAGCCAGGGCGTGCGGGTGACCACGAAGCCGTCCACGTGGGTGAAGGCGTCCCAGACCAGGTGACTGGCGATACCCACCAGTGCGGACAGGACGATCCACCCGGCCCGTCGGACCGGCGAACAGGCAACCCCCGGCGGCGGCCACGGCGCGGACGAGGGCAGCAGGGACAGCAGCGGGCGCCGGGCGGCCCGGAGCAGCGCCCACAGCAGGAGCGCGTACGGCAGGGTGACGCCGACGACGCCCGAAACGCCGTGCGTGGTGGTGGCGTTGGCGAAGGGCTCGTACCAGGACTGCGCGCTGACGGGCAGGCCGGTGGTGACCAGGAAGTAGGGCAGGTCCGGTGCGACGGCTCCGGCGACCAGCGCCGTCCGGCCGAAGGGCCGCCGCATCAGGGGCAGTACCGCCGCGGGGTGGGACAGGGTGAACGGCATGGGCATCCTCTCGCACGGACCCAATAGTCCGTCGAACGGAATGCTACGTCAAACGGACTATCAGGGGCGCAGCCGACCCATCCGATTCCGGCTTCGATGTTCGACAGCGGCAGGCCGCCGGGACCGACGGGCACTCAGGCCGACAGGCACAGCTCAGGCCGAGGAACGCACCCGGTTCCGCCGCAGGCGACCGACGAGCAGCATGGCCACCACGGCCGCCGACACCACGGCCACCAGGCACGCGACGGCCGTTGCGTCACCCCGCGCGGTGACGCAGGCGTGCGCCAGCAGCGGCGGGGACGCCAGGGCGATGGCCGCCGACTCGCGCCCGCCCCTCGACCCGCCACGCCAGGTCAGCACGACCCCGGCCGCGGCGAGGACGAGCAACGGCCAGCACCCGTAGTCGGTGCTGACCCACGGCACCGCATGGGAATCGACGAGCGCCCGCGGCACGACCACGAGCGCGACCACGGCACCGGCCATGCCCGCCGGTGCCGCGCGATCAGCGCGCCCCGCGCGCCCGCGTTCCACCCGCCGGTCCGGCGGGCAGGCGAGCACCACGGCCGCCGCCAGGACCGCCGCGGCCGGGGCGGCCACCGGGTCGCCGAAGGCCGGCCCGCTGACCACCGCGGCCACCGCGAAGGACAGCAGCCCGGCCACCGTGCACGGCACCCCCGCCCGCCACCGTCCGGCCAAGGCCGACGCCGCCCCCACGAACACGAACAGGGACGACACGAGCAGCACACCCCACGCCCCCGACAGGTCCACTCCGAGCCGCAGCCCCCACGGGGCCGGGGAGGCGACGAGGCTCGCGTACCAGCGCAGCAGATGCAGACCGCACCCGGCCGCGGCGGCGGCCAGGGCGAAGGGGTAGGCCAGGCCCAGGACCCGCGCGGCCCGGGCCGCCGGGCCCGCTCCCAGCCGCATCCGCAGCGCGTGCGCCGCCAGACCCGCGCCGTCGCGCAGCCGCGAGCCCAGCGGCTCCCCCGCCGTCATCTCCCGGAAGGTCGCGGCGATCTCCTCGCCGTGGGCCTGCCGGTAGGCGGCGGGATACAGCCGCACCACATGGTCGATCACGTGGCGGACGGCGACGGCCGCGCGGCGGACAGCCGGCGATTGGCCTCCCTCGCCGTCTCGGCCAGCCGCTCGGCCTCCGCCGCCAGCCGCTCCCGTCCCGCCGGGGACAGGGTGAAGATCCGCCGGGCCCGGCCGTCGACGATCTCCTCGCGTTCGACCTCGATCATGCCGTCGGCCAGCAGACGGTCCAGGGCCCCGTACAGGGCGCCCGTACGCAGCGCGACACGGCCGCCGGTCATCGCCTTGACCTCCTGCGCGATGGCGTACCCGTGCCGCGGTGCGTCCGCGAGGGCTGTCATCACCATCACGGTCGGCTCTTGCATCACGCGCTCACTCACCCGACGAAGATAGTCACTCCGCCGGAGCATCACAACGCGGCGGGCCCCGTCGCGGCCGCCGGGCGGCCCGGCACCGCCCGGTTCGGCCCTCAGCGGCTCGCCCGGGCCGACGTCACCCCTGCCCCGCCACTGCTCCGCTCACACGCCGCCGGTCGCGCGCCGGTAGCTGCGACCGTCGCGGGTGCGGGTGAGTCGACCGCTCTCCACCAGGTAGCGACGCAGCGCCGAGCAGTCGTCGTGCACGGTGCGCAGGGCCTCGTTGACCTCCGGCTCGCCGTACTCCCGCGCCGGCTCGAAGAGGGTGGCGAGGTGGTCGAGCAGCGCGGTACGGGGGCCCGCCTTGCGCGGGATCGCCGTCAGCCGGCCGTCCCGGAACAGGGCGGCCAGGTGCGCGGGCGGCTCGGACATCGGTGACTCCTGTGCAGGTCGGCGGTCCTTCGGGTGCTTCGTCCGCCGAGGCTGCCAGAGCACGACGCCGCGAGTCATCCGGTTTTCCGCCGACCGGGGGTTCCGGCCGCTCCCCCGCACATCACCGACATCACACCCGGTCAGCCCTCCACCGGAAGCGAGTCGGAACCGAGTTCTGTGGAGCCGTCACAAGGCGTGCTGGTTCACGGCGGCGGAATCGGGCCCGGGAACGGCCCGCGGACCCCGCTGGGAGGCCAGAGCCCGGAGGGGAGGTCCTGGTGAGCCCCGAGGAAGTAGTCCACCCCCTCCTCGAACAGAGCCGTCTCGACGACTGCCCGCAGCGGACCCTGAGCCTCGATGGGAACCGGGTACACGCCGGCCATCATCCACTCGTCATCGCCGAGCTCGAACAGGCCCCTCACCTGCAGGAACTGCTCTCGCGTCACCGTGACGGACGAGCAGAGCCACTCATCGGGGCCGAATCCCTCCAGCACCCACCTGAGGTTGCGGCCGCCCTCGAACGGATAGTCCTCATTCATCGGCCGATCCTACGGCGCGCACGCTGTCGGCCGCTCGCCCCATCGAACTCGTGCGGCCCGGCGCATGCCTCGCTGCCGGGCCACACGAGAATCCGCTACCGGCTCGTGCGCCGCACCGTACCCGGCGTCAGGGCCGGGTACGGTGCGGCATGCCGAGTGGGCCGTGCGCCGTGGGTCAGCGCACGGTGACGGTGAACACGGGCGAGGCGGTGCTTCCGCTGATGATGCGCAGCTCGTTCAGGCCCTTGATGCCGAGCTTCACGCCGAGGGAGTAGGAGCCGGTGCTGGTCGTGGTGACGGAGGCGGGCAGGGTGACCCACGCGCCGTGCTGCTTCTGCTGCAGGGTCACCGTGCTTCCCGCCTTGAGGCCGGTGGTCGTGCCGGTGACGCGGAACAGCTGCCACGCCTGGACGGTGGAGACCGACGGCTTGGCGGTGATGCCGGCCTGCGCGGTGGCGGCCGCGGGCTGGGTCGCGGGCACGGGCTGGGAGACGGGGGCGGCCGCCATGGCGGTGCCCGCCACGGCGAGGGAGACCGCGGCCAGGGTGGTCACGGCGGCCAGGCGCAGGGAGTTCCGCTTGGAGACGATCACGGTGGGTCCTTTCCAAGGTGGATCCGGCCCGAAGGCACGATCGGTGCGACTCGGGCCCTGTCATCTGTGGAGACGCCCCGCACCGCACTCGGGTTGTGGACGAAACGTCACCACCTTGTAACAGTAAGCGATTTCGCGGGGAGACGGGCGGTCCGGCGGCTCGACCGTGCCGGTTCCGCCCGCAACTCCGGCGGCGGGTCGTCGTCGCAGTCCTGCGGCCGGGGGATGCGGCGGACTTCCCGCGCACCGCAGGCGAGTTGGCTAGACTGCGGCGGGCCTGGCATGATCACCAATGAAGGGGCAGGGAATGAGCACCGACGAGACCGCGGCGACGGCCGCCGAGTTCGGATCCGATGAATCGGCCGCCCTGCACATACGCCAGGACGTTCCGCACAGCGCCCGGATGTACGACTACTTCCTCGGCGGCAAGGACAACTTCGCGGTCGACCGCGAGGCGGCCGAACGCGTCCTGACCGTCTTCCCCACCATGCGCACCGCGGTCCACGCCAACCGCGCCTTCATGCACCGCGCCACCCGGGCGCTGGCCCGGCGCGGTCTGCGCCAGTGGCTGGACATCGGCACCGGCATCCCCACCTCGCCGAACCTCCACGAGGTCGCCCAGGCCGTGGAACCGGCGGCCCGCGTGGTCTACGCCGACAACGACCCCGTCGTGCTGGCCCACTCCCGCGCCCTGATGACCAGTACCCCCCAGGGCCGCACCGCCTACGTCCACGGCGACGTCCACGACCCGGCCGCCATCCTGGCCACTCCGCAGGTCGCGGCGACCCTCGATCTCACCCGGCCCGTGGTCCTGTCGATGGTGGCCCTGCTCCACTTCGTCCCGGACCTCGGCGACGCCCACGCCATCGTCAAGCACCTCCTGGACCCTCTGCCGTCCGGCTCCGCGCTCGTCCTCTCCCACGCCACGGCCGAACTCGACCCGTCCGGCGCCTCCAAGGTGCAGGAGATCTACAACCAGGCCGGCACCTCCCTGCGGCTGCGCCACAAGGACGAGTTCGCCACTTTCTTCTCCGGCCTGGACCTCCTCGACCCGGGCATCGTCCCCGCCCACCGCTGGCACGGCGACGACACCGACGTGTCCACGGACGCTCTGTCCGCGACCGTCACCGACGCCCAGGTCTCCTTCTACGCGGCCGTCGCCATCAAGCCCTGATGCTCGCAGGGTCGGGGGCATGACGACCCGTGGCGTGAGCACCGACAGGTGGTCACGCCACGGCCCCGGCCACGAGAACCGGGCGCGCCGGGCGCTCAGGGCCGGGCGACTCGGTCAGGCCGAGTCGGGCGGCCGTCCGAGCCGGCGGGCCGGGCGGCAGGAGCCGGTGCCGGCCGGGCCGGTGCCCGACGGGCACACCTGCGCCCGGGCGGAGGGAGTCGATTTCTCGGACTCCGGGCCCTCGGGGAGGTAGGCGTATTCGACGATCGTGAGTTCCCGGCCGCCGCCGAAGTCCACGAACCGCTGGTGCAGCGGCCCGAAGACGTGGTCGTCGTCGCCCTTGATCACGACCTTCCTCGCATCGCCGGGGAAGACGGTGAAGATCGCCCAGCCGCCGAGCCAGATCGGGACCGGCTGGTCCGCCAGGGAGTCGAGCGAGGTGCCGACGACGACCTTGGTGACGCCGTCTCCGTTCCTGATCGTGGCGAGACACTCCACCTCGCCGCCCCCGAGCCACACCGCGGCCGCGTGGCTGCGTCCGATTCCGTTGTCCAGGACCACCATGTCCGTCAGGGCGGGCACCGGACAGGCCTCCGGACTCGCACCCGGCAGGGCCAGACTGTCGACGATCCACTGCGCCGACGCCGGGGCGGCCGGCGACAGCACCACCCCGCGCCCGGTCGGCGCCGGCCGCACGACGACGGTCGGCGAGGGCAGCCCGCCGTCGCCCCAGTCGCCGCCGCCCTGGCCCGTACAGGCCGCGGCCCCCAGCGCCAGCACCGCCGCCGCCCGCCCCGTCGCCCACGCCGTCCGTCCCACTGCGCCTCCCCCGCGCCGTACTCTCCTCCCAGTCTTCCCGCCGCGGCGGCCCGGAAGCGTCCGTGAACAGCAACAACCGGGTATCGAAGGCCAGTTGAATGGACGCGAACGCCGCAGAGCGGGACCGGATCACCTGACGTCCCGCTCGGGGAGAGCTCCGGCACCGGGGAACCGATCACCGAGTGCGCGCCGGGACGCGGCCCACCCCTGGGGGTGTCAGCGGCTGCGCCTATCCTCCCCGCTCGGCACGGCCCCGCAGCCATCGGTGATCGGCAACGAGGAGTACCTCCCGGCAGCGTGCGTCCTGCACCCCGAAACGGCCACCGAGTACCCGGCCCCGCACGAACTGCCGGAGGAACTGAGGGAACGGATCCACGCGTGGGGGGACCGGCACGACCTCGTCTACCAGTACGACCTCGCCGTCGCCCCGGGCTGCAAGGCGGGCGGCCACGCCCCGTGGAGCTTCTCCGACCCGGGCCACCCGATGGCCTGTGCCGAGTGCGGATCGGGCCTGCGCCCGCTGCTGACCCTCAACGGCAACGAGTGGGACGGCGGCAGCGGAAGCTGGCGACCGGAGGAGGAGTCCGGCTACACCGGCCCGCACTCCCTCGGTCCGGCAACTGCCACCCAGCTCGGCATCGGCCGCAGCGGAAGCCTTCAGGTGTACGTGTGCACGACCTCCTCCGAGCACCCGCACCTGCAGAACAACCAGTGACCCGGTGCGACGCGGGAGTCGGGGCAACAACCGGCGCCCGCGAATTTTGGACTAGACCAATGCCGATCCGGTCAACTCCTTCACGCCTTCTCCATCCGCCCCGCCCCTCCTCGTAGCGTGTCCACGCCTCGCACAACGCGCGGCCACCGTCCGGGGAGAGATCTGTGAACTCGCTTACGGTCAAGGCTCGTTGGACCATCGCCCTCGCGGCGTCCACCGCACTCCTGTGCGCTGTGCCGGCCGGCGCCGCCGCCGGCGGCACAGCCGACACCGCCGTCGGGTGGCGGGCGTTCGGCATCGCCGTCAGTGCCGACGGCAACCGCGCCTACGTCGCCGCCGAGGACCACGTCGGCGCCGACCACCCCGGCTTCCTGCGCACCGTCGACACCCGCACCGGCACGGTCCTGGCCCAGACATCGCTCGGCCAGGACGGCCCCGTGGGCCGGCCCGCCCTCAGCCCCGACGGCAACCGGATCTACGTCCTCGCCGCCGACCACCTGCTGACCGTCGACCTCGCCACCAACACCGTGCTCTCCCGCACGCCCGTCGACGGCCCGCGCGCGATCGCCGTCAGCGCCGACGGGTCCCGGGTGTTCGTCACCCAGCAGGGTTCCTCCGGCCCCGGCCGGGTGCTGGTCTTCGACATCGTCACCCACTCCTTCACCGGCGCCGTCACGCTCGGCGACCCGGACGTCGACGGGATCGCCCTCCACAACGGCGGCGCCGCCGCCTACGTCGCCACCGGCGCGGGCGTCGTCCACCTCGACCTGACCACTCCCGTCCCGACCGTCATCGGCACCGTCCAGCCGCTCGCCTCCGCGACCGAGGTCACCGCCTCCCGCGAGGGCACCCGCCTCTACGCCCTCGGCAGCCGCTCCGCCCAGGGCTCCGGCTACGAGCTCAACCCCTTCACCGACACCTCCCGCACCGCCTTCACCCTCGGCGGTCCGGCCACCTCCGCCGACACCCACCTGGTGTCGGTCTCCCCGGACGGCAGCCGCCTGTTCGTCCTCAAGGACGGCTGGAAGCCCTCCGCCACCGTCCTGGTCTACGACACCGCCACCAACACCGCCCTCCCCGACGCCGACCTCACCGGCTTCGGCCTCGACGGCGTGGGCGCCACCGCGCTCGGCCCCGACGGGCACACCCTCTACCTGGCCGGCTCGCGCGGCGAGACCAGCTACCTGCAGGCCGTCGTCCTCTGACCGTCCGACGGGCGGGTGTGCGGGCCCTGCGCCGCCCGCACACCGGCCCGTCGACTCCCGCCCGTTCACGCCCGCCGATGTCGGTGCCCCCCGCTACGGTCCTCCCCATGAACACCGAATCCGCCGCCCGCTACGAGCCGTTGCCCGGACGGGTCGGCCACGTCGCCGCCGTCGAGTCGCTCACCCTCGACGGGCGCCGCCACTTCTTCGGCTTCGACCACCGCAGCGACCTGGTCGTCTCGCCCCTCATCGAGAACCCGGACGCCATGGCCGCGTTCGCCGCCGCCCACCTGCGCCAGACCGACGGCCCGCACGATCCGGCGTACTGGGCCGTGCTGGTCGCCGACGCCGTCGACGGCTCCGACCTGGTCGGCGACAACGCCGACCGGACGTTCACCACCGACGGCCTGCGCACCGAGCTCCCGGAGCCGGGCGGCCATCTGCTCTACCTCCTCGACGCCGCCACCGACCTCGACGTGGAGACCGGCCTGCCCGCCGACGTCGACCGGGCCTGCGGGCGCCTGGGCCACGCCGGACCGCGGGACGACGACTTCGCCGACACCGTCGACCACTGCCTGGAGACCGTCATCGCCCACGGCCCGCTCCACCGTCCCGACGAGTGGACGGTCGTCCGCGGTCATCTCACCGCCGCGATCGCCGCCCTCCCCGGCAACTGGGGCCTGCTGTTCGGCCCCCTCGCCGAGGGCCTGGCCCGCACCGACTGAGCCACCGCCCCGGGTGGCCGCCCGCGCACCGCTCCGCCGCGGGAGCCGGTCCTCCGGGGTGCCGCCGTGTTGAGTCCCGTCGGGTGATCTCAGGGCGCGGGTTCCGTATCGGCCGGTCGGTTGCTCGCATAGTCGGACCGTCATACCCGCCGATGACCGGATGGTCCGACGATGCGATTTCCGCGCCGAGAAGTTCTCACCGCCACCGCCCTGCTGCTCGCCCTCACGGGGTGCGGGGCACCGCAGGCCCGGCAGACCGCGCCGTCGCCGCTGCGCGATCCAGGCGCCACGGCCATGCCGACCCCGTCGGGGCCACGGGCGTTCACCCTGGTCGCGACGGGGGACGTCCTGCCGCACACCGAGATCATCCGGCAGGCCGCGGAGGACGCCGGGGGCAACGGCTACGACTTCACCCCGATGCTCGCCGGCGTCAAGCCGGTCATCAGTGCCGCCGATCTGGCCATCTGCCACATGGAGACGGTGTACGGCGCCGACGGTGGGCCCTTCACCGGCTACCCGTCGTTCAAGTCGCCCCCGCAGATCGCCCGGGCGCTCAAGGACGCCGGATACAGCTCCTGCGACACCGCCTCCAACCACACGCTCGACGACGGACCCGCCGGCATCCGGCGCACGCTCGACGCCATGGACGCCGTCGGCCTCAAGCACACGGGCTCCGCCCGCGGCGCCGACGAGGCGGGCAGCCCCGCGCTGCTCACGGCAGGCGGCGCCACGGTGGCCCAGCTCGCCTACACCTACGGCACCAACGGCATCCCGCTGCCGCAGGGGCAGCCCTGGGCGGTCAACCTCATCGACCGGGAGCGGATCCTCACCGACGCCAGGACCGTCCGGGAGCAGGGGGCGGACGTCGTGGTGGTCAGCCTCCACTGGGGCACCGAGTGGCAGGACGCCCCGAACGACCAGCAGCTCGCACTCGCCCGCGACCTGGCCGCCGAGCAGAGCCCCGGCCGACCCGACATCGATCTGATCCTCGGCACCCACGCCCACATCCCGCAGGCGTACGAGAAGATCGGCGACACCTGGACGGTCTACGGCCTGGGCGACCAGCTCGCCGGACACATGTTCAACTACACCGGCGCGGAGGACCCGCGCGGGAACTGGAGCTCGATCGCCCGGTTCACCTTCTCGCCGCCGACCCGGCCCGGGCAGCGATGGGCCGTCACCAAGGCCGAGTTCGTCCCGCAGCTGACGGACCTCGGTCCGCCCTACCGGGTCCTCGACCTGACCGAGGCCGTCCACCACGCCCCAGGCCGCGGCGACTACGCCCGGGCCCTGGAGCACATCCGGACGGTCGTGCTGAGCCGCGGCGGCGCCTCGGCAGGACTGACCGCGGCCCCCTGAGCGGCCCGGCACCCTGAACGGACGGCACCGGAGCCGTCCTGCGTGCTCGGACGGCACCGCAGCCGTCCGACGCGCACCCCTCCCGGTGTCACGCCAACAGCGCCTCGAACCGGTACTCGGGCGCGGTCAGGGGCTGCTCGGACCAGATGACCTTGCCCCGGGCCGTGTACCTGGTGCCCCACCGCTCGGCCAGCTGCGCCACCAGGAACAGGCCCCGGCCGCCCTCGTCCGTGGTGGCGGCGTAGCGCAGGTGGGGGGCGGTGCTGCTGCCGTCGGAGACCTCGCAGACCAGGCTGCTGTCCTTCAGCAGCCGCACCCGGATCGGCTCGGCGCCGTAGCGGATGGCATTGGTGATCAGCTCGCTGAGGATCAGCTCGGCCGTGAAGGTCAGCTCCTCCAGTCCCCAGGCCGTCAGCCGCTCGACGCACTCGTTGCGGACGCGGGACACGGCGGCGAAGTCGAACGGCACGTCCCAGACGGCCACGCGGTCGGGATCGAGCAGCCGGGTGCGCGCGACGAGGAGGGCGATGTCGTCGCTGCGCCGCGGTGGGACCAGCGCGTCGAACACGGCCCGGCAGGTGTCCTCCGGGGACCGGTGGTCCTGGGCGCCGGTCAGCGACCGGCGCAGCTCGTCGAGCCCGGTGCCGAGGTCGCGGTCGCGGTTCTCGACCAGCCCGTCGGTGTAGAGGACGAGCGCGGTTCCGGGTTCCAGCCGCAGCTCGGTGGTCTCGAAGGGCAGTCCGCCCACGCCGAGCGGCGGGCCGGCCGGCAGGTCGGCGAACTCCACACCGCCGTCGGGGTGGACCAGCGCGGGCGGGGGGTGCCCCGCCCGCGCCATGCTGCACTGGCCGGAGACCGGATCGTAGATCGCGTACAGGCAGGTCGCCCCGGTGACGGGCGCGTTCTTGCCCTCCTCCGCCGTCCCGGCCTCCTCGTCCTGGTCGAGTCGGGTGACCAGCTCGTCGAGGCGGGCGATCAGTTCGTCCGGGGGCAGGTCGAGGGCGGAGAAGTTGAGTACGGCGGTGCGCAGCCGGCCCATGGTGGCGGCGGCGTGCAGGCCGTGGCCGACGACGTCGCCGACGACCAGGGCCACCCGGAAGCCGGGCAGCGGGATGACGTCGAACCAGTCCCCGCCGACCCCGCGCAGCGCGGGCAGGTAGCGGTAGGCCACCTCCATGGCGCTCTGCTCGGGCAGCCCCCGGGGCAGCAGGCTGCGCTGCAGCGTCTCGGCCATCCTGTGCTCACGGGTGTAGCGGCGGGCGTTGTCGACGCAGATCGCCGTGCGGGCCACCAGTTCCTCGACGACGGAGAGGTCCTCGTCGTCGAACGGCGCGGATTCACCCGCCCGCCAGAAGTTGACCGTGCCCAGGGTCAGGCCGCGCGCCCGCAGCGGCGAGGTGATCAGCGAGTGCATCCCGTACCGGAGCACCTGGTCGGCGGCCTCCGGGGCGGCCGTCCGCCGGTCCTGCTCATGGCGCAGGTCGTCGGCCAGCGCGGCGGGCCCGGTCTTCAGGACGGTCTCGTGCGGGGCACCGGGGAGCGGGCTGAGCTCCGTGCCCACGGGCATGAACGGCCAGTCCTCGCCGCGGCCGCCGGTGGCCGCGCGGTGGAGTCGCGGGCCGTGCTCGATGCCGAGGTCCGGGTACAGCTCCTCGCCGCGCAGCACGGGCTCGGCGAGGTCGACCGTCGTGAAGTCCGCGAACCGCGGAACCACCACGTCGGCCAGCTCCTGCGCGGTCCGTGTCACGTCCAGGGTGGTGCCGACGCGCAGCCCCGCGTCGTAGAGCAGCTGCAGCCGGGCCCGGGCCGCCTCGGCCTGCCCGGCCAGTGCCCGCAGGTCGGTGGTGTCCCGGACGGTCGCGACGCTGCCGGACCCGCCGCCGAACGGTGCGGTGGGGCGGTTGTTGACGGCGAGCAGCCGGTCCCCGGCCCGGTGCACCTCGTCGGTCGCGGTGCGCCCGGCGGCCAGCAGCCCGGCCAGTCCTGGGTCGAGCCCGAGTTCGTCGACCGGCCGCCCTTCCACCCGGGGCGGCAGCTCCAGCAGTCGCCGGGCCTCGTCGTTCGCCAGCAGGACCCGTCCGTCCCCGCCGACGATCAGCACGCCCTCGCGGACCGCGTGCAGCACCGCGTCGTGGTGCTCGTACATCCGCGTCATCTCGGCCGGGCCCAGGCCGTGCGTCTGGCGCCGCAGCCGCCGCCGCACCAGCAGCGCCCCGCCCATGCCGACGGCGAGCGCGACCGCCGCGCCGCCGAACAGCAACGGCAGCTGGCGGCTCACCGCCGTGCCCACGTGGGCGACGGTGATTCCGACGCCGACCGCTCCGGCGACCGAGCCGTCCGGTCGGGTGACCGGCGCCCCGGACTCCACGACCCGCCCGACGGGCGTCTGGAAGCTGTCGGTGGTCGGCCCCATGAGGGAGCGCGCGAACGGGCCGATCACATGCTTCCCGATCAGGTCGGGGGTCTGGGCCGTGTAGCGGATCCCCTCCGGGTTGGCGAACACGACGTAGTCGAAGCCGCCCTGCATCACGATCTTGTCGGCCAGCGGCTGCAGCACCGCGGTCGGATCGGGTCCGTCCATCGCGCTCACCACACCGGGAGCCTGCGCCAGGGCGACGGCCGCGGCACGGGTACGGCCCGCGGCCACGCCGGTGGCGTAGGTCCGGGCCTGCAGGACGAGCGTCGTCAGCGCGGCCCCGACCAGCAGCGCCACCACGACCAGCAGACACACGAACACCTGGCCGGCGACGCTGCGCACCCGCAGCCGCGAGCGCAGGCCGCGCCCGGGCGGCCGCTCCTGCCCGGGTCCGCCCGGGTCCGTACCCGCGGCGTCATGGCCGTCCGCTGCGCGCATCGGCCCGGATCAGCTTTCGGCGCGGTCGTTCATACGGGTCTCCCGTCGTCCGACGGCTGAGAGGAGTTCCGAGGCAGTGGCACCATCCTCGGCCGGACGCCGCCTCGGCCTTCAGCCTAGTACCGGGCCCTCGGCCGTGCCTCCACAGCCGCCGGGACCCAGGGCCGCACGGGCGGCGCGGGGCCCGGCTGCCACCTGCGGTCGTCCGGATCGCCGGGGAGCGGGCAGGCGCCTCACAGGTCCGCCGGGACGGGCCGTCCTGCTCCCCGTGCCCCGACCGGGCAGGGCGGGTGCCGCCCCGGGCGGATGCCTGTCGGACGACCGCCGGGCCGGGCCGGTGCCGGATCGACGGCGGGAGGCTGCCACCTCACCTCTCCCGCCCCCTGGAAGCATGGCCGACGCCCTGTCAAACTGCGGGCCTCACAGCCTACTTGGAGAGGAACGAGCCATGACGAACGGCGAAGCGCACAGACCGCCGGCGCACCGGCTACGGGCGCTGCTCAGCCTGCTGGTCCTGGCCGCGGCCGCGCTGCTGGCCGGCCCGGTGCCGTCCGCCGCGGCGGCGGGCGGCGAGGCGGAGGCGTACTACATCGGGGACGACGGGGGCCTGTGGAGCTACCAGTACTCGGACACCGCCGGCAGCTGGAGCACGGCCGCTCGGCGCGGGCCGGCCGCGCTCGCCCCGCCGGGCGCGCGGGTGGCGGCGGTGCGGACCCCCGGCCACCGGCCCGCGGTCTACTTCACCGCGACGGACGGCTCGCTGTACGAGTACTGCGCGGACAACCCGGGCTCGGCGCCGTTCTCGATCAGCGGCCCGGCCACGGCCGAGCCCGGCGGGCGGATCACCGCCGCGTGGGCGGGCACCCGGCTGACCCTGGTCACCGGCACCTGGACGGGCGCCACAGCGGCGGCGGCACCGGCGGTCCCGCAGTTCAACGACGCGTGCCTCCCGATGACCGTGGACTGGCGCCGGCTCCCCGCCCCCGCCCTTCCGTCCTCGGAGGCGGCCTCCTTCGCCGTCACCGGCCGCGCCGGGATCTTCACGGTCGGCGACAGCGGCGGGGTGACCGTCGGCTGGACGTCGCAGGCCACCGGCGGGCTGACCAGCTACACCATCGCCCCGGCGGGCAGCGCCCGACCGGGCGGCGGCATCGCGGTGGCCCCCGGCACCACCTCCGGCACCGTGTCGGTGTTCTTCGCCGGCCGTGACGGACGGCTCAACCTGGCGACGGTCGGCGCGGGGGCCGGGCGCATCGGCTCCCTCCAGGCGAACACCACCGCCCCGACGGGCAGCGTCCCGGACGGCGCCGTCGTCTCGGCGGCCAGGAACGCGGCCGGCACCGCCGTCGGCTACGTCGCCGCCGACGGCTCCATCACCCTCGCCCACCTGTCCTCCGCGGGCCTGTGGCAGAGCACCGAGGCGATCAGCGCCACCGGCTTCTCCAACCCCGGCAGCTCGGTGGCCATCTCGGACGTCGACGGCTATCCGGCCTGCGGCACCAACGGCCCCCGGGTCGTCCACTTCGGCCCCGTCCGCGGCCCGTCCCCCGATCCGTGGGTCGCGGCCGGTCTGAACGCGACCGTCGGCGCCGCCATGACCTTCGTGTAGGCGCGACACGACAGAGCCGACGAGTCGGGCCGGTTCGGCGCGAGGGGCCCGGCTGTGCGGGGATGTGTGCTGCGGTGTGCGGACGTTCTCGGGCGCACCGCGGGGCGCCCGGGGGTGCCGGCGGCTGAGCGTCGGCACCCCCGGGCGGCGCCCCGTGGCGGCGTCCGCGGGGCTCAGCCCCGGCTCGCCCTGGCGTGCCGGATGTCGGTGAGCACGGTCGGGGCGCCGCCGAGCCACCAGGTGGGGTCGGCGCTGCCGTCGCTGGTGCGGCCGTCGCGGTGGACGTAGTGGCGCACGTCCCGTCCGGGGTCGGCGAACTCGCGGGCGAGGGCCCGCTGCAGCCACTCGGCCCCGAACCGGAAGACCTCGGCCGCCACTCCCCCGAGCGGGTGGAACTCGTCCTCGTAGACCCGCAGTTCCTTCGGCGCCCGGACCCGCTCGAAGCTCTCCAGCGCCTGGCCGAGGTCGGTGAGCTCGTCGAACTCGCCGATCCCGTACAGCACCGGGCAGGTGATGCCGGCCACCAGGTCGCCCAGCGGCATCCGCCCGGCCAGGTCGCGGTCGAAGGCCTCCTCGTCGGTGTACCCGGCCATGAACATGTAGTTGTTCTTGAAGGTCGGCTGGGCACGCTCGAAGATCGTCGCGAAGTCCCCGGTGACGGCCTCGAAGGCGGCGAGCGCGGCCAACCGACGGTCGGTGGCGGCGGCCCGGGATCCCCAGTAGCCGCTCATCGAGATGCCGAACATGCCGATCCGCTCGGCGTCGACCTCCGGGAGCGCGGCCAGGTGGTCGAGGTAACGGCCGATCGCCCGCTCGTAGTTGCCGAGGTCGACGGTCAGCCCGCCGGCGCGGCTCTCGCCCTGGCCCGGCCCCTCGATGGACAGCGCGACCATGCCGCGCGAGGTGTAGTAGCGCTCGGCCGCCCAGATGTAGTCCTCCTTGATCATGTCCATCCCGGGGCCGAGGATGACGGCCGGCGCGTTCTCGACGGGTCCGGCCGGCAGGTGCAGCAGGGCGAAGATCCGCGAGCCCTCGAAGTCCAGTTCCACCCGCCGCACCCGGCCGTCGCGCAGCGCGCCCAGGCGCTCCACGCAGTGATCGGCGCGCCGGCGCATGGCCGTCTTGCGCGGGTCGGCCGCGTCGAAGATCGAGTACTGCGCCCGGCCCCACATCACCGCCGCCCGCAGGTAGAGGTCGGCGGCGGTCTGCGCGAACCCGCCGCGCTCGTGGTGGGCGGCGCGCTCCTCGGCCTGGCCGGCCACCGTCGCCCACGCCTTGGGCAGCATCGCGCCGCTCCTGACCAGCGCGAAGACCTTGGCGAAGTCGGTGTGGTCGTGGCCCAGCTGCTCCATGGTCCCGACGGCCTCGGGGTGCAGCGCGTCGAAGCCGCCCTGGGCGAGGGCGGTGTCCAGGGCCCAGGTCTGGCCGGTGGAACGGATGGTCATGGGTGTCCTCCTGGGGATCTGCCCAGCATTTGGCTAAGCACTTAATGAGTAAGTACTTAGCTATTAAGTACTGAGGCTAGGCTGCTGTCAACCCGCCGAGGAGGACCGACCATGACCGAGACGCCACCCACCGACGACCGCGCCCGGGCACTCGACCGCCTGGCCCGCGCCGCCTACCGCCTCAGCGCCGCCGACGCCCGGCTGCGCGGACGCGCCACCCGCACCCCGGGCGCACTCTCCCTCACCCACGCCCGGGCCCTGCGCACCCTGGCCGAACAGGGGCCCCTCACCATCAGCGGGCTCGCCGCCGCCACCGAGACCACCGGCGCCGCCACCACCCAGCTGGTCAACGGCCTGGTCACGGCCGGCTACGTCACCCGCACCCGCCAGCCCGAGGACAAGCGCTCCGTCCTGGTCGCCCTCACCGACACCGGCCGGGCCCGGCACGACCAGCGCCAGAACGCGCTGGCCGAGGCCCTGCACACCGACCTGGACGACTACGACGACGACGCCCTCGACCGGGCCGCCGAGGTGCTGCAGCGGCTGTCCGCCGTCTACGACCGGCTGTGAGGCCGCCGGCCGGTCCGAAAACCGCACCCGGGACGTCCGGCTCCCCTTGCCGTCACCGACTTTGACGATTCATCGGAAATCCGCACGGATACCGTTGGGATCTCAGTGCCGAACCGACGACCCTGGCCGCCGCCGGCGCCGCCCGGCTGGTGGAGGCGATCATGGCCGACGCCTTGGGCGCCGGGTCCTGCTGACGCCCACCGCCGACCCGGCCACTGTGTTCGACGCCGTACGCGGCACGGGCCCGGTCCTCGTCGTGGACCAGTTCGAGGAGGTCGTCACCCTCGGCGCCGACGAGGCCGAACGGGTGGCCCCGTCTGCCGTCATCGACGGTGACGCGCCGGGAAGGGTGCGGGTTCGCTGTCGGCGGAGACGGGGACGCCCCGCACACGGATTCCGTGCGGGGCGCCCGCTCGTGTGCAAGGGGTCAGGCGAGGCGGATGCGCTCCGCCTGCGGGCCCTTCGGGCCCTGCACGACGTCGAAGGTCACCTTCTGACCCTCCTGGAGTTCACGGAAGCCCTGAGCGTCGATGTTCGAGTAGTGGGCGAACACGTCGGGGCCGCCGCCGTCCTGCTCGATGAAGCCGAAGCCCTTCTCGGCGTTGAACCACTTCACGGTGCCGGTGGCCATGCTCTTCTCCTTCGTGGGGACTGATCGGGTCCCACGGGTGCGGGCCCGGAGATGATCGCCTTGGTCCGGAGAGGCATTGAGCAATGAGAACGCCCACGGCGGGTAACCGCGGGCGAGAACTTCGGAACCACGACTGCTTGATCAAAACGTTACACCGCAGAACATCCCGCGGCCAGGAAGTCCAACCGCGGGCGAAGCGGCGTGGTTGTCGCGCCCGCAGGCGATGAGGTCGGCGTCGACCCGCCGGACGCCACCCACCGGGGCGGGGCTCCCTCCCCGAAGAGATGCGGGAGGCCCGGAACTGGCAGACCCTTGGAGGAGATCCGACCTCCGAGGAGAGCGATGACCGGTGCCAGTGCCTCACGGGAACCGAGCGTCATGGTGCACATGTCGATCTCCGGTGCGCCACCGGTGGCGAACGTCGTCGCCGACACGGTGGGGCAGTCGTTCAGGCTTATCGCCGTCCCTGGTCCTGGCTCCGCGAGGGACTATGTCTCCCTCGCCGATCAGGTGGTCCACACCCGCTGGCAGGTGGACACGTCGGCGCCGATCGCGGAGCCCCCCGCCCGACCGGTTGCCCGCGCAGATGCCGGTTCCGGCCCGGTGAAGGTGGAGCTCGGTGGCAGAGCCGACGCCGTGGCCAAGGTCGCGGCGCTGATCCGCGCCCGTTTCCGCACCGGACCCCCGGCGGGATTCTCCCAGGCGTTCGAAGTGTGGCCGGGGAGTCCGCCGGACGCCACAGACCGGCCATGACCGAAGCGGCATGCGTGGCCGTACTCAGGTCACGGCCGACGGACACCGTCCTCGCACGCCGGGTCGGCGGGGGGACGGACGGACACGGCCGCGCACTCCTCGGATCTGTCGGCCCACCGACCGCCGGTGGTCGGCCGACCTCGTCGTCACCCCTCGGCCGGAGCCTGCTCAGGGCCCAACAGGCCGCATTCCACTGTCGGTCAGGCAGAGGTTGCCGAACAACATCCACCAGCTCCCGGGCCGGACCGGCCGTCGGCCTGCCGCGGGCCGTCCACCGACCCGCCACGGCCGCCCGGCCGCGCGGCGTACGGCCCCGTCAGGGCGTCTGGACCGAGGCGCCCAGCCGGTAGTCGTGCGCGGTGAACGCGGCGGCGACGGCGAAGCGGTCCGCCCGGACGAGCGTCTGCCGCCACTCGATCGGACGCCCGTCGGTGTCGCGGCCGAGCCGGTCGATCGCCAGCAGCGCGGTGGTCGCGGGGCAGTCGAGCAGGATGCGCTCCCCCCGGCCGGGGACCACCGCGCGGATGCGTTCCCAGCCGCCGCGGATGCTGCGGCCGCAGTGGCGTTCGAGCTCGTCGTAGAGCGAGGTGTGGGTGAAGTCGACGTCCAGCAGCGGGTGGGCCACGTCCGCGGGGAGCCAGATCCGGTCGACGGCCAGCGGTTCCTCGTCCGCCAGGCGGACACGTTCGAGGTAGACCAGCGGCGTGGACTCCTCCAGTCCCAGGCGGGCGGCGATGACGCCGTCGGCGCGCCGGTCGAGCGCGCGCACGACGCTGCGCTGGACGGCACCGACCTCCTCGACGGAGCGGAACAGGCTGTACGCCTCACCGATGTCCTGCTCCAGGGGGCGGCTCGCGGTGAACCGCGAGGCCTTGCCGCGCTGAGCGGTGACGAGGCCCTCCTCGCGGAGCTTGCGCAGGGCCTCGCGGACCGTGTGCCGGCTGACCCGGTACTCGGCGACGAGGTCGTGCTCGCCGGGGAAGACGTCGTGGAACTCGCCCTCGTCGAGCCGGCGCAGCAGGTCGGCGCGCAGCTGCGCCCAGAGCGGACTGCCCGCGGCCCGGGTGAGGGGCCGGGGGCCGGGACCGGGCGCGGAGGTCACGGCGCCCTCCTGGGAGTCAGGGGTCGGGTGGGTGGTGCGGGACACGAGGTGAATGTACGTACCTTCGGGGGGACAGCACAAAATCGGTGCCTGCCGGGCACCGACGGGCATCGCCGGGTGGCGACCGGCGGAAGGCGACCGCCGTCCGGACCCGAGGTGTCCGGGCAGCGGTCGCCGCGCTCACGCGGAGGCCGTCAGGCGAAGGAGCCGATCAGCATGAACGCCGCCACCGCGAGCAGGACGACGGCGAAGGCCCGCTGCAGTGCCGCGCCGGAGAGCTTGGCCGCCAGTCGCTTGCCGTCCCAGGCGCCGAGGACGGCGGCGCCCACGAACGGTCCGAAGACCGCCGGGTCGACGGAGATGTCCGTGACCGTCAGGCGGGTGCCGAGGGAGACCACCGAGTTGACGACGATGACCACCAGGCTGGTACCGACGGCCTTGCGCATCGGCAGCCGGAGCACCGACACCAGCGCGGGCACCGCGAGGAAGCCGCCGCCGACTCCCAGCAGGCCGGTCACCGCCCCGAGGCCCGCGCCGGCCGCGACCGTGCCCAGGTGCCCGTCCCGGCCGGCCGGTTTCGCGGACGGAGCGGCGCCGCCGCCGTCCCCGGCCGCCCCGGCCGGCACGCGCCGCGCGCTTCGGGCGCCGCTTCGGGCGCCGCGCAGCATCACCGCGGCGGCCAGCGCGGCCAGGACGGCGAACGCGGAGGTCAGCGCCGGCTGCGGGATGCGGTGGGCGAGCACGGACGCCCCGATGGCGGGGAGCACGCCGGCCGCGGCGAACAGTGCGCCGGTGCGCCACTGGACGGTGCCGCTGCCCGCGTGGCGGGTCAGCGCGGTGACGGAGGTGGCGGTGACGATGACCAGGCTGGTGGTCCCGGCGTCGGAGGGCGACAGGCCCAGCAGGTACACCAGGGCCGGGACCGCGAGCACTCCCCCGCCGCCGCCCAGCGCGCCGAGGGCCACGCCGACCACGGCTCCACAGAGCAGAGCGGTGATCAGGACGCTCACGCCGTGACGCCGTCCGCGGCCTGGCCGGCGGGACGCACGACCTCGCCGTTCCAGGCGGCGAAGCCGCCGCGCAGGTCGACGGCCTCGAAGCCGCGGGCGCGCAGCACGGACGCGGCCACCGAGGAGCGGTTGCCGCCCGCGCAGATGACGGTCAGCGGCTGATCGGTCGGCAGGTCGCCCAGGCGGGCGAGCAGTTCGGGCAGCGGGAGGAGCCGGGCGCCGGGGAGGGTGCCGTTGTCCTGTGTCTCGCCCGGGCCGCGTACGTCCAGCAGCATGAAGTCGGCTTCGCCCTCGACGAGTTGACCGTCGGTGGAGCGGGCGAGGGAGCGGGCGAGGTCGTCGGCGTCCACGCGCACGACCGAGGTCAGGTGCGCGGCGTCGATCGCCTCGACGGCGGTGCCCAGGGCGCCCAGGACGCGGTCGAAGCCGATCCGGGCGAGGCGGGTCCGGGCCTCGGTCGCCGTGTCCGGGTCGCCGCACAGGACGACGGGGTCCTGGGCGTCGAGCACCTGGCCGGCGAGTTCGGCGAACCGGCCGCCGAGGGGGATGTTGACCGCGCCGTGCAGGTGGGCGGCGGCGAACGCCTCCGGATCCCTGGTGTCCAGCACGGTGGCGCCGCCTGCCCGGGCCTGGAGGAACGCCTCCGGGGTGAGCGGCGGGACGGGGGTGTCCTCGTCCAGGACCGGACGGGCCTGGCGGTTGCGCACCGAGGTGAACGCGAAGTAGGCGGGCGCGGCGGGCTGGCCGGCGGTCACCACGGCGACGAACTCGTCCTCGGTCATGTCGGCCAGGGCGTAGTTGCCACGGCGCTGGTTGCCGATCGTGCAGCTCAGCTCGGTGGAGAGGTTCTTGCCGCAGGCCGAGCCGGCGCCGTGCGCCGGGTAGACGCGCGTGTCGTCGGGGAGGGTCAGCAGGGCCCGGGTGGAGCGGTACAGCAGGCGGGCCATCTCCTCGGCGGACCGGCCGCGCGAGCTGAGCAGGTCGGGGCGGCCGACGTCGCCGATGAACAGCGTGTCGCCGGTGAGCACACCGAACGGGACGGCGTCACCGGCGTGTTCGCGCACGACGACGCAGATCGACTCCGGGGTGTGGCCCGGGGTGTGCAGGATCTCCAGGTCGACCTCGCCGAGGCCGATCCGCTCGCCGTCGCCCAGGGGGTCGGTGTCGAAGTCCAACGCGGCGGCGGAGCCGTAGGAGATGCGCGCGCCGGTGCGCTCGGCGAGTTCCAGGTGACCGGAGAGGAAGTCCGCGTGGATGTGGGTCTCGATGACCCGCTCGATGGTCAGTCCGTGCTGTTCGGCGGTGGTGAGGTACTCGCGGACGTCGCGCTGGGGGTCGACCACGACGGCCCGGCCGGTGGTGCGGTCACCGACGAGGTACGAGGCGTGGGAGAGGCAGTCGAGGTAGAACTGCACGAAGACCAGTGGTCCGGCGGGCGTCGTCATCCGGGGCTCCTGAGGGTGGAGGGTGGTTGCGCCCCGCGGCCTTGAGGGCGGGGCGTGGGTACGGGCGGGTGTGAGCGGGTGCGGGTGCGGGATGTCGCCCGGCAGCACGCCGTGGGGCGCGCGAAGGGCCGCGCCGGCGGGAGGCCCGAGTGGTGGGCCGTACGGGAGATCCGGGGCGCGCGGGCGCCCGGGGGTGCGTGACCGCGAGGGTCAGGCAAGCCCGCGGAGCATGAGGTTCCAGTAGAGGAACGGCAGCCCGCGCCGCTTGAGGTACCACATGTCGGTGCGCTCGCGGACGGTGTTGATCACCGGGATCGACGGGGCGGGCCGCCCGCTGTAGTCGAACTCGGCGAGCAGCATCTTGTTGCGGGCGGTGGTCAGCGGGCAGGAGGCGTAGCCGTCGTACGCGGCCTCGGGCTCGCGGCCGTCGAGGGTGGCGAGGAGGTTCTCGACGAGCACCGGGGCCTGCTTGCGCACCGCTGCGCCGGTCTTGGAGTTCGGGGAGGATCCGGCGTCACCGAGCGCCCACACGTTGGGGTAACGGACGTGCCGCATGGTGTACTTGTCGATCTCGACGTAGCCGGCCGGGTCGTCCGCGCCGGCGAGCGGGCCGTGCTTGATCCAGTCCGGGGCGCTCTGCGGCGGCACCAGGTGGGCGACGTCGTACGGCAGGGTCGTCCTGCCCCCGGTCCCCAGATCGGTGACGACCACCTCGCGGGCCTCCGGGCGCACCTCGGTGACCTCGCTCCCGTAGTGGACCTTGATGCCGTACCGGCGGACCACGCCTTCGAGGACGCGGGCGAACTCCGGGACGCCGAAGATGGCGGCGCCGGGGATCACCAGGTGGACGTCGATCCTGCCGAGCACGCCCTCCCTGCGCCAGTGGTCGGCGGCCAGGTAGGCGATCTTCTGCGGGGCGCCGCCGCACTTGATGGCTCCCGCGGGCATGCTGAACACCGCGCTGCCGGAGCGGGTCCCGCGGATGAAGCGCCAGGTCGCGGGGGCGTGCTGCGGCAGGTAGTTGCTGGACAGTCCGTCCTGGCCGAGCCCGGCTTCCAGACCCGGTATCCGGTCCCAGTCCAGCTGGATGCCGGGGCAGACCACGAGGTGGTCGTAGGAGACCGTGCCGCCGTCGTCCAGCGCCACCTCCCGGGCCTCGGGGTCGACGGCGACCGCGGCGCGGCGTATCCACTGCACGCCCTTCGGCATGACGGACGCCTGGGGCCGGATGCTCTCCGCCAGCGGCGCCCGGCCTCCGCCGACCAGCGTCCACAGCGGCTGGTAGTAGTGATGACCGCTCGGATCGAGCACCGCGACGTCCCGCTGGCCGGCGCGGCGCAGCCGGGCCGCGACCGAGATTCCCGCGGTCCCGCCGCCGATGATCACGATCCGGTGATGCCTGGTTATCAAGTGGACCCTCCCTGGCGAAATGTACGGACATTAAGCTAGGTCGGACCCGCCACGGATCGCAAGCCATTGTCCGTACATTTGCCTCCGGGGCACGGCGCCGCCCTGATCGACCGCCACGGGCGGCGTCCGGCCGACGTGCCGAACGGGACTTGCGCGGATTCCCCGACACCCGGCAGGGCGTGATGACACGATGAACGGGCCATGGTCAGGCCCGACTTGGAGGTCGTCGTTGCCGGGTGACAAGCGGAGCGTCCAGGAGAGAGTCGTGCCCACCGCACGGATCACCCCCGGCGACTTCCCCACCAGCCCGCTCGCCCTGCGCTTCGCCGACCCCGCCGGACAGACCACGGCCCGCGCCTTCGCCACCGGGCAGGCGGCCGCCGCCACCGAAGCGGCCGGCCTGCTGGCCCGGATGTGGGAGACCGCCGCGGACCGGCCCGCCCGGGTCGCCGCGCTGGCCACCGTCCACGCGCGGCTGGTCGACTGGCGCTACCGCCTCGCCGTCACGATGGGCCCGCCTCCCGGCATCGCCGGCACCGCCTTCAACCCGGAGCGCTTCCGCACCCCGATCCGGGAGGGCGACACCAACTACGACCGCCTCGGCGAGGTCGGCCGTCTGCGCGAGGGTGCTCGATGGGACCGGACCACCCGCACCTACACCGGCGGCCGCGCGACCCCGGCCTGGGAGGCCATGCTCCGCTACGGCCGTCTCGCCGAGCGGCGCTTCGCCGCCGAGGGCGTCACGGGCGACATCCTCCAGAACCGGGTGCTCCTGCCGGACGGACGGCGGATCGCCGGCAACCGCCTCCTGCGGGGCGACGCCGCCCGCCGCACCGACGCCGAACTCGTCGCCCGGTACGCGGCCCGCGGCCTGGACACCTCCTGGATCGAGAGCGGCGGCACGCCGATCTACACCGCCACCCCCGCGCCCCGGGACGGCGCCGTCCTGCACGCCGCCGCCCTGGACCTCCTGGCCCACCCCCGCCTCACCACCGAGGACTACCTGCTGGCCCGCTACCTGCTCTTCCAGGCCCCGCGGACCAAGAAGGGGAGCGACGCCGTGACCAGGACGTTCATCGTCGCGGTCGGCGCCGTCGCCCTCCCCGGCACCGCGCCCGCCCTGCCCGAGGACATCGACCTGCGCAGCTACGTCCTCGGCCAGCCCGGCTTCCGCCCGTAGCCGGGCAGCGCCCGCACGGCTCACCCGACGGTCCCCGGTCGGCCCCCGCCCGAACCCGCCCCCGGCCCGAGCTGCCCCCGGGCCCGACCTGCCCCAGGACCCGAGCTGCCCCCGGACCCCAGGATAATGATCTTGTTTGTCGGGCGGGGCCGAGCGAGGACGGGCGGCATGCGGATCAAGGTTCTGGGGCCTCTCCAGGTCGTACGGGGAGAGGACGGGCGCACCGTCGAGGTCGGCGGGGCGCGGCTGCGGCTGCTGCTGGTCCGGCTGGCCCTCGACCCCGGGCGGGTGGTCACCCGCGAGCGGCTGGTCGACGACCTCTGGGGGGACACGCCACCGGACGAGCCCGCCGGCGCCGTGCAGTCCCTGGTCTCCCGGCTCCGCCGGGCGCTGGGGACGGACCGGACGGTGATCGGCTCGCATCCCGCCGGGTACCTGCTCGACCTGCCCCGGGCGAGCGTGGACGCCTGGGACTTCGAGCAGCGCGTGACGGCCGGGCGGGCGGCGCTGGCGGCGGGCGGGTTCGCCGAGGCGGCCACCGTGCTGGGCGAGGCGGTGAAGCTGTGGCGCGGGGCGCCGTTCACGGACGCCGAGGGCGCCGGATTCGCCGCCGCACCGGCGGCCCGGCTGGCCGAACTGCGGCTGTCGGCGGCCGAGGACCACGCGGACGCGGTCCTCGCGCTCGGCGCGGCCGACCGGGTACCAGGACTGGTCGCGGAGCTCACCGAACTCTGCGCGGCCCACCCGCTGCGCGAGCGGGCCGCCGCCCGTCTGATGCGCGCGCTGGAGACGAACGGGCAGCAGGCCGCGGCGCTGGAGGTGTTCGAACGCACCCGGCGGGCGCTGGCCGGGGAACTGGGCGCCGACCCGTCCGCCGAACTGCGGGACGTCCACCTGCGGGTGCTGTCCGGCGCCGAGCCGCCGAGGTCGGGACCTGCCCCGGCGCCCGTGGGCAGCCCGGCCGGACGCGCCGCGCTGCCCACCTGGCTGACCGGCCTGGTCGGCCGCGACGACGCGGTGACGGCGATCCGGGAGCGGCTCGGCCGGTCGCGCCTGGTGACGCTCACCGGGCCGGGCGGCGTCGGCAAGACCCGGCTGGCGGTCGCGGCCGCGGCCGCCGCACCCGTCGGAATCGACGTACGGCTGGCGGAACTGGCCGAGGTCAGCGCCCCCGAGGTCAGCACCCCCGGCGTCAGCGCCCCCGACGCGGTGGCCCGGGCCGTCCTGACGGCGGTCCGTCCGCCGCAGGACTCCGGAGTACCGACGGACGGACTGCCCGTCGGCACCCCTGCCGGCGATCCGGTCGACCACATCGTCCGCGCGTTGGAGGGCCGCGAGACCCTGCTCGTCCTGGACAACTGCGAACACGTGGTCGAGGCCGCGGCCCGGCTGGCCCACCGACTGCTGACCGCCGTGCCGGGCCTCACCGTGCTGGCCACCAGCCGGGAACCGCTCGGGCTGACCGGCGAGACCCTCTGGCCGGTACCCCCGCTCGCCGTACCCCCGCCGGCCACCACCGCGGAGGAGGCGCTCGCCCATCCCGCCGTCGCCCTGTTCGCCGAACGGGCCGCCGCGGCGGCCCCGGACTTCACCCTCGACCGGAACACCGTCGAACCCGTCGTCCGGATCTGCCGGGAACTGGACGGCCTCCCGCTCGCCCTGGAGCTGGCGGCGGCACGACTGCGTTCCCTCGGCCCCGGGCACCTCGCGGCGCGGCTGCACGACCGGCTCCGGCTGCTGGACCGGGGCCCCCGCACCGCCCCCGGCCGGCATCGCACGCTGCGCGCCGTCATCGGCTGGAGCTGGGACCTGCTCGACGAGGACGAACGCGTCCTGCTGCGGCGGCTGTCGGTGTTCGCCGGCGGGGCGCTCCTGTCCGACGCCCACCGGGTCTGCTCCGGCCGTTGGCCGGGCGGTCCGGCACCGGACGTGGTGGCCGTGGAGGACCTGCTGGCCTCCCTGGTCGAGAAATCCCTGGTGGTGACCACAGGCCGGGGCGGCGGTCCGCTGCGGTTCCGGCTGCTGGAGACCGTTCGCGAGTACGCCGCCGAACAGCTCGTCGCGGCCGGGGAGGCGGACCGGACCGGCGCCGAGCACCTGGGCCGCTACCTCGCCCTCGCCGAGACCGCCGAACCCCGGTTGCGCACGGACGACCAGCTGAACCGGCTGGCCCGGCTGGACGCCGAGCACCTCAACCTGGACGCGGCGCTGCGCCGGGCGGTCGCCGTCGGCCCGCCGGAGCACGCGCTGCGGTTGGCGGCCGCCCGGGTCTGGCCGTGGCTGATGCGCGGTCAGGGACACGAGGCCGGTGAGTGGACGACGGCCGTCCTCGCGGCTCACGGCCACACCCCGCCGCCCGGCCTGGAGCAGGCGCACGCGCTGTGCGTGATCCTCTCCGGGCTCACCGCGCCACTGCGGGATCCGGACGGGACTGCGGCCCCGGCCGAGGCGATGGGACAGGCGTTGGTCACGGCGCTGGAGGCCGACCACCCGGTCGCGCTCGGGGCGGCGCTCCTGCTGGCCCTGGGCGGGCCGCCCGGGGCCACGAGCGCGGCGGCGGAGCGGTTCCTCGGGCATCCCGACGCCTGGGTCCGGGCCGGCGCCCATCTGGCGCTCGGCCGCATCGAGCTGGGCGCCGGCCGGATCGCGGAGGCCGAACACGGTCTGCGGGCCGCGGTGGACGGCTTCCGGGCGCTCGGTGACCGCTGGGGCCTGGCGATGGCCCTGGTCACGCTGGCCGCGCTGCTGTCCGTCACCGGCGCGGCCGACGAGGCGCTGACCGCGCTCCTCCAGGCCCGCGACTGCGACGCCCGGATGGGCGGCGCCGGCGATGCCCCGCTGCCGCTGCTGCTGTCCGGCCGGCTGCGGACCCGGAACGGCGAGCCGGACGCGGCCCGGGCGGACCTGGAACGCGCGCTGGCCGCCGCCGTACGGGCGCGGGACCCGCACCTCCAGGCCGCGTCCCGCTACGCGCTCGGTGAACTCGCCAGAAGGACCGGCGACTTGACGGCGGCGCTGCGCGACCAGCAGGAGACGGTACGGAGGCTGGAGCGCCTCTCCCCGGCCGACGCCGCGGCTCCCACCCGGCGGCACCTGCTCGCCCTGCTGCACACCAGCCTGGGCCGCATCCGGCTTCGCCTCCGCATGCCCGAGCAGGCCGCCCTGCTGCACCGCCGGGCGCTGGAGCTGGCCGCGGACAGTGGTGACCGGCCGGTCCGGGCCGACGTGCTGGAGGGCTTCGCCGAGTACTGCCTGGCCCAGGGCGAGCCGACCCGGGGCGCGGCCGCACTGGGCGCGGCGTACGCGCTGCGCGGAGCCCATGACGCGGGCGACCCGGAGCTGCGCGCCGTCCTGGACGGCTGCGCCGAGGCGCTCGGTGAGGACGGCTTCCGCAGCGCCTGGGAGCGCGGCCGGGCACTGTCGCGACCGGAGTCGCTGGCCCGGGAGGCAGGCTGACGGTTCCGCCGAGCCGGTCGACAAGGGGCGGCGGACAGGTCCGCACGGCCCCGCTGCCGGGGCTGGGCGGACCGGTCGGCTCAGCCCGCGAAGGGCTGCCGGTCGGGTGCGCAGACCGTCCCGCGCGCCGGGAGCACGCCGTCGATCAGGTAGCGCGTCTCGTACCGGGCCGCGCAGCCGCTGGGGTTGGCCAGGACCGTGTGGCCGTAACCGTCGACGGTCAGCAGTTCGGCGCGGGCCAGCGACCGGGCCATGGCGCGGGACCCCTCGTACGGCATTCCCGGGTCCCCGGTGGCGGCGACGACCAGGATCGGCCGGGCGGTCCGGTGGTTCCACGGGCCGTCGTAGCGGTCGCGGTCCCGGACGGGCCAGTCGGCGCAGCGCTCCGCGGCCCACGCGAAGTACGGGCCGACCTCGCCGGAACGGGAGCGGGCGAGTGCCGCCTGGGCCGGGTAGTCGGCACCGGCCGGCGGGTTGGCGCTGTCCGAGCACATCACCGCGAGCGCCTGGTCGGGGGACGCGTGGGAGACGGGCGGCAGCGGCGCGGCGGGTGCCTCGGTGGCGGTCCACAGGGCCTGGAGCGTGCCGCCGAGCCGGGACCAGCCCGTGCCGGGCAGGCCGGGGACGGGGTTCGCCGCGTAGAGCGAGAGGACCGTCGTCTCCAGGGCCGAACCGGCGGTGAAGGTCGTGCCGGAGACGGCGACCGGCCGGGTCCGCAGCCGCTGGAGCAGCTCGGCGAACCGGGCACGCGTGGCGGTGGCCGTCCCGGTGGAGAAGGCGCACGCCTTCGGGCCGACCCGACCGCACCGGTCGAGGAAGGCGTCGAGGATCCGGCCGGCTGCCAGGTCGTTGCCGTTGCGCAGGAGGGTGCCTTCGGCCGCGGCCTGCCCGTTCCGGCCGGTGGACCAGGCCACCGGGTCCATGGCGCTGTCCAGGACCATGGCGCGGACCCGGCCGGGGAACAGGTTGGCGTAGGTGGCACCCAGGTAGCTGCCGTACGAGGTGCCCAGGTAGCTGAGCTGCCGGTCGCCGACCGCGCGGCGCAGCAGGTCCATGTCCCGGGCGACGTTCGCGGTGGAGACGTGGGACAGCAGGGCGGCGCCGCGGGCCCCGCACTGCCGCCCGAGGCTCCGGTAGGCATCGGTCCACGCCCGCTGCTGGACGGCGTCCTCGGGGTAGCCGGCCGCGGTGCCGGCCAGCAGGGCCTGCTCGTCCGCCGGGTTCTCGAAGCACTGGACGCCGGAACTGCCGCCGGTGCCCCGCGGGTCGAAGCTGACGATGTCGAAGCGCGCGCGGACCTCCTCGGGGAAGAGGTCGAGCATCGCGGGCAGGGCCGCGGTGCCGGGCACGGCCGGGCCGCCGGGGTTGTAGAACAGCGAGCCGATCCGGTGGGCCCGGTCGCTCGCCGGGTGACGAATGACGGAGAGGTCCAGGCCCGCCCCGTGCGGGTCGTGGTGGTCGAGCGGGACGCGGGCGCTCGCGCACTCGAAGCCGTCCCCGCAGCTCGCCCAGTCGAGGCCCGGCCCCCGGGCGGGGTGCGCCGCCGGGGGAGGGGGGGGGGGGGGCGGCGCGGGCCGCGCGGCCCCCCCCCCACCACACGGTGCGCGTCAGCTGGCGTCGACAGCCCAGGTGTAGCTGAGCTTCCAGAGGGTGGTCGGAGCGACGTGCCGAACCACCTCGACGGCCCGGCCCTCGGCGGTGCGGGCGATGTGCGTGATCTCGAAGACCGTCCGGTCCGACGGAATGTCGAGCGCCTCGGCCTCCTCGTCGGTGGGCTGGCGGACTTCGACGTCCTCGGTGATCTCGACCTGGGCGTGGCCCTGTTCGGCGAGCCGCGAGATCGACCCGCCGGTGCCGGTGTCCTCCTGTTCCAGGACGGTGCCGAAGGCGATGTCGCCCGGGAAGTAGGAGGTCGCCAGCTGCACCACGGTGTCGTCGGCGTACATCACGCGCGCCCGGATGAGGACGGCCTCGGTGGCCGCGACGCCCAGAATCTCCGCAACGTCGGCCGGGGCCGGCCCGCGGGAGATGGTCGGGACGCTGCGGGGGGTCATGCCGAGGCGCTGGATCTCGGCGCCGAAGGCACCGCGGGCGCCGTTCTCCTCGCGGGAGGACTTGCGATACCGGCTGGTGGAGTCCCGGTAGATCTTGTCGAGGATGCTGCTCACGAAAGTGCCCTTGCCCTTCTTCGCCACGACGAGGCCCTCGGATTCGAGAGCGCGGACGGCAGACCTGACGGTCTCGTAGTGCCAGCCGGTTTCCTCGGCCAGCTCACGGATCTGCGGGAGAGCGGACCCCTTGGCGAACTCGCCGGACTTGATCTTGGCGCGCAAGTCGTCGGCGAGCTGCCGCCACTTGGGTGTCTTCCGCTCGGGCATTTCCAGCCGTCCTTGTCTCGCTCGTACTGAGTGTGGAGCCCACTATAGTCAGACCTAGGTCTGATGCGCTCGTCGGGGTCATGTATCCCGTGCCGTGCGGTTTGAAACCGCGGCTCAAGTCCGGGAACGCTCGGTCCGGTCGTCGAATCCGTGGTCAGTCGGCAGGGCTCGGCGCTGGGCCAGCCAGCCCGAGACGCCCTGTCCGCCAACGCCGCCGCCCGCCACTGTCCGCACGTGCTCGTACCCCTGCGAGAGCCAGAACGCCTGCAAACCCTCGTTAGTGGTCCAGACGTTCACCCGAACCCACAGGCCGCCGACACGTGCAGTCCGGTCCCCCGCCCAGTTGAGCAGTCGGCCCCCGAGACCCTGGCCCGCGTAGTCGCGGGCAACGGTCAACTTGTGCAGGTGCTTGCACGGCTCGGAGAGCTCCTCCGGGCTCCAGAGGTCCGGCTCCGGGTTGTCATCCAGGGTGACCGTCGCGGCCGGGACTCCGTTGTCGCGCACGATGAAGACCGTGCCAGCCTCCGCGCTGGCGCGCAGCAGCTCGGTGGGGAACGGGTTGCTCCACTGGTCGATGCCTCGGCTGCGGAGCCAGCGTGCCGTCTGGTGACGGAACTCCAGGAGCAGCGGCACGTCGTCCGCAGTGGCGGTTTCGATGATCACTGGGCGCCCTTGGGTGGTGTGTGGCGGGTGTCGATGTCGTAGCTGACGACGTTGAGGTCGGCCCGGAAGGTCGTCACTGTGCTGCGCACCGGCCGGTCGTCGGCGGTGTAGCCGGTGCGGGTCCAGATCATCACCGGCACGCCGGGCCCGATCTGCAACTCGCGCGCCTCGGTCGGCGTCGGCATCCGCGCCGCGTGGGTGTCGTGGAAGCGCACCTGTTCCAGGCCGAGCCCGTTCAGGTAGCGCGTCGTGCCCTCGGCGATGTCCCGCGGCTCCGCGATCCGAGGGGCCGTGCTCACCACCCAGGCCGGGTAGTGCGTGGCCTGGGTGCTCCAGGGCACGTCATCGACGAACCGCAGCTGATGGCGCAGGACCGTCGACGACTCGGGCTCGACGGCCAGGCGGCCGGCGATCTCGGGCGACGCGGGCTGCATTTCGAGGCGGAACTCCTGGTGAGGCCGGCGCCCGTTGCGCCTGACCTCGTCGGAGTAGGCGTCGCCGTCTTGCTCCTCGTCGAGGGTGAGGTTCTCGAACCGGCTGGCGTCCAGGACGAAGACGTCGTGCCGGCGGACCTCGTAGCCACGTCCCTGGCTGGGGGCGATCAGACCCTCAGTCACGAGGACGTTCAGTCCTGCGCGCACGGTGTTCCGCGCGGCGCCGAAGCGCTCGCACAGATCGCGCTCCGAGGGCAGCTTCCCGTCGGCGAACCCGCCGCCGTCGATCTCGGCGCGCAGGCTGTCCGCGACCTGCTTGTAGAGAGCTTTCATACGCCCATCATGACCTACTCGCGCAACTGGTTCATACATGTGGTTCCACCTCCTTGACTCGTGACGTTCTGCTGGGGCACGATCACTCTACAACTGGTTCATACAAGTTGCGCAAGATGCACGACCCGAACCAATGCAATCAGATCTAGGTCTGTTGACAATCGGCTCCAAGCCTGCTGTCATCGGTAACGCAAGGCGGTCAGACCTAGGTCTGACTGTTGAAGTGCAAAACATCCTCATAGCTCGACTGCGCCGGCTGATGGTGAAGACCAGACCCGGGGGCTTGCGCAGGTACCTCCCCTAAGCAGCTGTGCTGCCCAGGCCTCGCGGACGACGTGTCGCTCGTGAGGTGTGGAGAACACAGCCGCAGTCCAGCCCCTCCGACTCCTCGGGAGACCGTGATGCGCAGCAACTCTCGGCCGGCCCTTCGGCTCAGCGACTTCCGCCCCCACCAGATCGAGATGAACCCCGGCATCCCCTTCTCCTTGATCTGCCCCGACTGCAAGGTCTGGCGCCGCATCAACCGCAGCAAGATTCAGCCCCACTTCCTCGACGACGAGACGACGTACTGCCCGGCCAGCGCCCAGCGCGTCGAACAGGACGTCACCCCCGAGCAGTGGGCGGCGCAGATCGCGGAGGGCGTCGCGGAGATCGCCTCCCGCCGACCGACCAAGGTGCTCCGCAAGGTGCCGACCCCCAAGCCCCCGGCGATCACCCAGCTCAACCCGGCCCCGGCCACCGCGGACACCGCCCGCCAGACGTACGAGGCGCACCGCAACGGCTGCTCGACCTGCACCGGCCGCAAGCACTGCACCGACGGCGGGCGCCTGGCCGCCACCTACCTCCGGCTGCTGCGACAGGAGCCGCAGCGCCGCGCAGCCCAGGCCCGCACCGAGCAGGAGCAGCGCCGCACCGAGCGCCGTCAGGCTCAGCAGCAGCCGAAGCGCCGGGCGGCCGAGTGGCGCCGGGTTGACCGGTCCGTCGAAGACGCCAACACCCGGCGGTCCGAGCCGCTCAAGGGCGCGCGCAGCCCGATCTTCCCGCTGACCATGCCCGAGGGCACGCCCGTCGAGCCGCTCAAGGAGCGCCCGAAGCGCTCCCGGACCCGCGCTGCCGCTTGACTCTCCGCCAGCACGAACCACCAAGGCCGCCGCCGACCCGATCCGGGTGGGCGGCGGCCTTGGCTGCTCGTGCAGCCAGAACAGCAAAGGCCCCGGGGCGGTACCCCCGGGGCCGAGTCGGTCGCACCACCCACCAGCAGTAGACGAGAGGACAACGACCGTGGACACCATGATGGCACTCTCCGTCGACACCCCGGAGACCGTCGGCACCGCCGACTTCGACGAGCTGTACGGCCGGTACTCCACCGCGCTGCTCGTGGCCGCCGCCGAGCAGCTCGCCGAGATCAGCCCGGCCGCGACCGACCTCGACGAGGACCTGGCCGAGGCCGTCTGGGACGACGTCGCCGCCGGCCTCTACCCGAGCGGCGCCCGCGGCTTCGCCGGGCTGCTGCTCATGCTGCGCGACAAGGTCCGCCGGGTCCGCGCCCGCGCGGCCGCCGCCTCCCGCGCGATCCGCGAGGTCGTCATCGACCTGGACGACCTCGCCGACACCGCGCCGGCCACCGCGATCCCGACCGCCCGGGTGCTCCCGGCCACCGTCTCCGCCGCCGTCGCCGCCCTCCGCGCGCTCCCCATCGCCGGGTAGCGCCGTGGCTTCCGAAGCCCTGCTCAAGCTGCTCGCCGCGAAGGCCGCCGCTGCTGCCGCCAAGGCAGCCGCCCGCGCCGCCGCCGAAGCCCTCAAGGCCGTGACCCCCGGAGGAAGCCAGTGACGATCACCCACCTCGCCGTCTGCCGCGCGTACGCCAACGGCACCGGCACCACCCCCTCGGCCCCGCCCGCGCCGCCGGCCCCGCCCGCGCCCTCCGCCGGCGGTGGCCGGTGAGCAGCCAGCGAACCCCGAGCTCCACGTTCGACGCGGACCTGCTGCTGAGCATGGCGAAGCGGTCCACCGCCCGTACGCTCCACCGCCGCCCGGACGAGGCCGGCCCGGCCCGCCCGCCGAAGCAGCCGACACCCGAACCGGCCCCCACCACCACCACCTGACGTCGGTTGGTTGTCGTTCGCCGCCGCGCCCCGCCCCCAAGCAGCACAGGGAGCAGGGGCGCGGCGGTGTTCGACGGTGCCCGACGCACCGCCCGCCGGCTCCGGCGGGACCGGAGAGGAGAAGCCCTGATGCTCGAGCGCCTGCGCGACGCCGTCACCGAGTTCCTGGACCACCGGGAGTTCACCCGCGACATCAAGGCCCAGATCGAGGCGGGCGACCAGGAGGCCGCCGAGGCCTTCCGCACCGGCACCTTCGCCGCCGCCTTCACCTGGAGCGGCTGCTGCGCCCGCGGTGAGGAGGTCGCCCGCTACGTCCGGCTGGTCCTGGACGCGGACGGCACCGCCGACCGCGTCGCCTGGCTGCGCCGCCCCTGACCCAGCCGCGCCTTCCCCGCGCACCCCTATATAGAGGAGGAGCCCGCTGTGGCTGCCCGCACCCGTACTCCCGCCCGCCGCCCGGCGCCGACCAAGCCCGCCACGACGAAGACCACCACGGCCACGGCCGTGCCGACGCCCCGCGACGAGGCCGCCGACCAGGCCGGCGCCGACGCGCTGCTGGAGGCCGCCCGCACCGAGGCCGACCAGCTGCGCACCACCGCGCAGGCCGACGCCGACCAGCTGCTCGCCGAGGCCCGCCAGAAGCTGGCCGACGCCGAGCAGCACGCCCAGGAGGTGCGGGCCGAGGCCGGCACCGTCCTGGCGCAGGCCCAGGAGCAGGTGAAGGCGACGACCGCCGAGCTGGAGGAGCGGCTGGCCGTTGCCCGCGACGAGCTCGCCGACGCCCTCAAGCAGCGCACCGCCGCCGAGCAGCACGTCGCCCGCCTGGCGGCGCTGACCGAGCAGCAGATCGCGGCGGCCGAGGACACGGTGGCCCGGGCCCGGACGATCGCGGACGGCGACCTCGCCGCTGCCGAGCAGACCGTCGCCCGGCGCCGCCAGGCCGCCGAGAAGCTCCAGCGCGAGGCCGAGGCCGAGGGCGAGCGGATCGTCGGCGCGGCCCGGGAGCGGGCGCAGCAGATCCTGGCCGACGCCGAGCAGGCCAAGGAGCAGGCCCGCGCGGAGGCCGAGCAGGTCGCCGCGCACGCCGAGCACCTGGTCGCCGAGGCCAAGAGGCAGGCGGCGGACCTGGTCACCTTGGCCGAGCAGGACGCCGAGGCCCGCCGGGAGTCGGCGGCCCGGGCGCGCGAGGAGGCCGAGAAGGACGCGGAGCAGCTGCGCGGTCAGGCCCGGGCGGCGGTGGACGCCGCGGAGGAGGAGGCGGCGCAGATGCTGGACCAGGCGCGGGAGCAGGCGGGCGAGTTGCTCGCGGGCGCCGAGTCGACGGCGGAGCAGCGCGAGCGGGAGGCGGCCGAGGTGCTGGCCGCCGCGCAGGGCCAGGCCGAGGAGGCGGTGGCCGAGGTGAAGTCGAGGGCGGAGGCGACGGCGTCGGGACTCATCCGCACGGCGGAGGAGGAGGCCGCCGGGCACCTGTCCGACGCCGAGGACAAGGCCCGGCAGCTGGTCGGCGACGCCGAGGACCGGGTGCGCGAGGTGCTCGGCGCCGGCGCCCGCCAGCAGGCCGACGCGCAGGCCCGCCTCGCGGCGATCCGCGAGGAGGCCGAGGAGGCGGAGGCCCTGGTCGCCAAGACGAGGGTCCGCCAGGGGTTCGTCGACAAGTGGGGGCCGCGGGTCGCCCTCGCCGCGACGATCGTCCTCACCGCGTCCGGTGAGTTCGCGCTCGCCAAGATGTCGGGCTGGCCGCAGGAGGTCGCCTGGGCGCTGCCGCTGGCCATCGACGTGTACGTCGTCCAGTCGTTCCGCCGGCACAAGGACGTGCTCGGCGCGATCGTCCTGATGGTCGCGGCGAACGCGGTCTACCACCTCGCGGCGGCCGGCCTGGTCGGCGTGCACACCTCCGGCCCGGACAAGGGCAAGCCGCTGTGGTGGCTCATCGTGACGGTCGCGGCGATCGCGCCGTGGGTGATGTGGCGCCTGCACCACATCACCGCCGAGGACGAGAGCGCCCACGGCGATGGCGGGACCGGGCCCGGTGAGACCGAGACCGAGCCGGACGACGGTGAGACCGGCGACTCGGTCTACGACAGTCTCAGCGACGACCTCGCGGCCCTGGCGCCCGAGCCGGGCACCTTCCCGGACGGGGTGCGAGACCTGCGTGAGATCGAGCCCGGCCCGGTTGAGACCGGCGGTCGTGAGACCGGCCGCCCGATGCGACTGGTTGAGACCGGCGGCGGCGAGCGTGAGACCGGCAGGTCAGAGCGTGAGACCGACGGTGAGACCGGACCGGGTACGGCGCTCGCCAAGCGCGGCGGTGAGACCAAGAGGCGCCCTTCCGCTCAGGACGCCGAGATCGAGGGCGAGATCACCGCGCTGCTCAGTCTCATGCACCGCCGGGGCGGCGCCGACCAGGTCTCACTGGACGACGCCGAGGAGGTCACCGGCAAGAGCCGCGCGACGGCGGCCCGGCGCCTTGAGACCGCACGGGGCCGCTACCGCAAGACCGGCTGAGACCGGGCCACCCGCTGACGCTCCGACAGGAAGCCCGGCGGCGGCCCGGCCCCACCACGTAAGTCACAGAGAGCAACGGAAATCGTCGGTTCTCCGGTGGCCACCAGGGCGCAGACATCGCCCTGGTGACCGCCGAAGGTGCCGACGGCACCGAGCACCACCCTATGACCCGTGCATCCGGCCGGAGCCCGGGTCGACCAACCTTCCCCCCAGCGCGTGAAAGGACGGCCACCGTGGCCTACGACGACGACACCAACGACTTCGGATGGAAGTCCGACCAGCTGCTCGCCCCCGGCGGCATGGCCATGTACACCGACCAGATCCGGGCCATCTTCCGCGACCACCGCGACGACTTCCGCGCCCTGGCCAACGACCTCCAGGGCGACCTCAAGCACAACCCGCCCGCCGGCGACAACGGCCTCCAGGCCAGCTACCACGCCTGGAAGACCGCCCGGCTGCTCCACCAGATGGAGGGCCACGCGCAGGCCATCATCACCCTGGCCGCCAAGCTGCGCGCCACCCACCAGGACATCTACGTCGAGCTGCCCAAGCGCCGCGAGGCGAAGGCCGAGGCCAAGGCGCTGGAGAAGTCCGGCCAGGGCGCGCAGGTGGCCCGCACCGCGGGCAACGTCAACGACTTGGTCCGCCAGATGGCGGCCCACGCCACCGGGCAGGCCGGCGACCAGGCCGGGCAGCCGGCGGCGGGCGTGCCCGCGCAGCCCGCCTACCCGCCGGTCTTCGACATGTTCAAGACGGGCACCGGCCAGTGAGCGGCACGGCGCTCGACAAGGCGGCGCGCCAGGCGGTGGAGCGCCGCCTGGCGAACCTGCACCGGTTCTACAAGGACCGCCAGGACGCCGCGGCGACCGACCAGGAGCTCGCCGCGGTGGTGCTCGACCGGGCCCGCGCGATCGCGAAATTCGCGGAGAAGAACGGCGATCCGACCAAGTGGTACGCGCTCGCCCAGTACCTCGACGCCTGGTGCAACCAGCACGGAGGGTGACCGGGCCAAGGGCCCGAAATCATCATCATCACCGGCTCCGCGAGCTCATCACCGAGCCCCAAGGCGCGCGCGCGACGCGCGCGCGCGAGGCTCCCAGACCAGTGACGGACTGTCAACATCGAGAGGAGGGCGAGTTGAGCGACTCCGACGACGGAAACGTGGTCACCCTGCACCCCCGGATCGGTCTGCGCCCGCCCATCGGGCCGACCCCGAACACCCCCGCGCCGGCACTTCCCCCGGCGCTCGCGGCACCCGCCGCCCCGGCCGCGCCGCCCTCCTTCCCCCAGGTCCGCCACCGCCGTGCGGCGGCCCCGGCCGTCCTTCCGGCGACCCTGCCGGAGAGCACCGCCGGCGGCGGGGAGACGGCCGTCGCCACCCCCTCCGCCTCCCCCGCCCCGGGCGGGGGAGGCGGCCCGGCCCCGGTCCGCGACACGGTCGCACTGTCGATGGTCACCTTCGCCGCCATCGCCCTCGCGGCGGCCCGCGGCACGGCCGGCGTCGCGTCCTGGATCAAGGCCCGAGCCGGCCAGGTGAAGGAGGCGGTGGCGGAGAAGGCGAAGGACGCCAAGTCCTCCACCACGGCGGGCGGCGGCCGGGTCCAGTCCGGCCCGGAGTGGGGCCAGCAGGCCCGCCAGCGCCAAGGCGCCGCCGGAGGTCCCGGCGGTGGTGGCCGTTCCGGCGGCAGCGGCGGCCAGGCCGGCCGCGGCTCCTCCCAAGTACCCGCCACGTTCCGCTCCAGCCAGACCGGTTCCGGCAAGGGCGGCGACCGCCCCGGTACGCAGCAGCGCGGCCCGGGCGGCAAGACGGGAGGCGGCCCGGACCGGCCGAGGCCGGACGCCAGCCTGTCGACGCGGGCCGGCCGCTCGCCCGGCCGGGGCCGCGGCCTGGCGGACCGCCAGCGCGACGAGTCCGGCGCCACGCCGGACCGGTCGAAGCGCAAGAAGGACAAGGACGGCAAGAACACCGACGGCAAGTCCGGCGTCAACGGGAAGGACAGCACCGGCTCGGGCGGGTCGTCCAGCTCCAAGAAGGGCGCCGGCTCCGGCGGCTCGGCGGCGGGCGGCTCCACCGCCGGGTCGAAGAAGAGCTCCGGCGGCTCGTCCAGCACCGGGTCGGGCGGATCCGCCAGCACGAAGAAGGGCGGGAGCTCGGGCGGCTCGGCCGGTGGCGGGTCCACCAGCGGCAGCAAGAAGCGCGGCACCGGCAGCGGGTCGGGCTCGGAGCCGGGGCGGCGCACCACGCTGGGCGAAGCGATCAGCGAAGAGGCCGAGCGGCGCCTCGACAAGCGCCGCAAGAAACACACCCCGGTCTGGCGGGCGCCGAAGAAGCGCAAGCCCAAGAAGAAGGGGAAGAAGAAGCCCGCGGCGGCCACCGGCTCCGGCACGCCGAAGATGACGACGGCCAGCACCACCAAGGCCGGGGTGAAGCCGCCCACCAAGGGCAAGGCGTCCGGCACCTCGACGACCAAGGCCGCCACCGCGAAGGCGAAGAAGACCAAGGCCACCGGATCGGGCAAAGGCCCGGGGGTGTACGCGAAGCGGGCCGCGGCGAAGGCCAGGGCCGCCTGGGCCAAGCGGCCGAAGCGCGGGACCAAGGGCCCGGCCTCCGGTCCGACCACAGGCGGCCCGTCCTCGACGGGAACCGCGTCCGCGAAGGCCGGGACGCGGGCCCGCTGGGAGCGCACCAACGCCCGCACCTCCGCCACCGGCTCCACGACGGGCTCGACGTCGTCGGGCACACGGACCGGGACGGGGCCCTCGGCCCACCGGGGCCGGCCGACCCCGCCGCCCGGGATGGTCCACGAGACCACGATCACCCTGGAGCGCATCCCCAAGCAGCCCCCGCCGCCCGACCCGCCCGCCGCCCTCCCCGCCTCCACCGGGGCCGCCGCCACCAGGTCCGCACCGGTGACCGGCGGGGGCGGCACGACCACCTCCGTGAGGAACCACATGACCGCATCCGTCGAGGTGTACGCGCCGTCGGCCGACTCCGAACTGAACATCTACGACCTGGTGGAGGCCGACGAGGCCGCCGCCGAGGAAATCCTCGACCGCGTCGACGAGGCGAAGGAAGCCGCGTCGGCGTGCGAGGACCTGGAGCACCACCTGGAGAACCTCAAGGCCCAGGTGATGCAGTTGAAGATCCCCGGCCGCCTGCTCGGCTACTGCAACCGGCTGCTGGAGAAGGCCGGCCGGGTCAAGAGCGAGGCCGAGGCCCTGGCCGCCGCCCTTCCGGCCGCGTCCGAGGCCATCAAGGCCGCCGCGACCAACGCGGCCGCCAAGCACCAGCGGCCCGCCGACGTCACCCGCGACCACGGCTACGCCGCACCGGCCGAGACCCACTACCACAAGGAGTAGAGCGCGTGTCCGACCTGCTGCCCGCCACCCGCCAGGCCGTCGGCGCCGCCGTCGAGGTCATCGCCGACGGCGTCCGCTACGGCATCCTGATCGCCCGCCTCGCCAAGGCGGGCCTGGCCCTGCGCCACATGGCCGCCCTGGCCAAGTCCACATTCGAGTACGTCGGCGATTGTGCGGCGAGCGTCGACCAGCTCGCCGAGATGGCCGCCGGCATGAACGTCGACGCCGACACCGTCGCCGAGCACCACGAGGCCGCGAACATCATGCGCGGCGCGCTCGCCAACGCCACCACCATGGCGAACGAGTGCGAGGAGATGTCGAGCCTGTTCGACGAGGCCTCCGAGGCGCACCAGGCCGACTACGGCGCCGTCACCGAGGCGTTCCAGAACATGCCCGTCGAACCGGCCAACCGCGAGTTCTACGCCAACCGCTGACCCACCCTCACCACCCGGCCGCTGCCCGGCACCGCGCACCTGCGGTGCCGGGCAGCGCCGCACCCGCACCTGGAAGGACCGCCCCCATGTCCGACAACGACAGCGACAGCTACCTGCGCTTCCTGACCACCCGCCAGGAGGACCCGGCCGACGAGGGCCGGCGCCTGTTCGGCCTGCTCCCCTTCGCCGTCCTGGCCCTCCTGCTGATCGCCGCCATCGTCCACCTGCTCGCCTCCTGACCCGAGAGGAGAACCCGCCGTGCCGAAGTTCGACCGGGCCCGCCACCTCGCGGGCCGCGCCGCCACCGCGGCCGGGGCCGCCGCCCTGACCGCCAGCATCTTCACCCCGCACGTGCTGCCCGCCGCGACCCCGGTCGTCCTCGGCACCACCGCCTTGTCCGCCGCCGTCTCCATCCAGCCCTGGCGGCGCAGCACCCCCGGCGTCCTCAGCGCCCTGTACGCGACGCCGTCGGTCATCCTGCTCGGCGAGATGGTCGCCTTCCGGATCATCCCGGGCGTGCACTGGGGCGAGGGCCTGGCCGTCGCCGTCTGGACGGGCGTCACCTGGTGGCAGCGCCCCAGCCACCTGGCCCGCGAACTGGTCCACCCCAGCGCCCAGGTGCCCGCCGTGCCGGACTACCGGCCGCAAACCCTGGTGCCCACCACGCCGGCGGAGCACCTGGTGTGCTCCTGGGCGCAGTGGGCGCAGATGGAGCGGTCCCCGGCAGCCGGCACCTTCCTCGAGCACGCCACGGTCGAGGGCCGCACCGAGTGGCGGGCGCAGATCGTCGCCGAGGGCGGCCGCCCGGTGCCGGACATCCCGATCGCCGCGATCTCGGCGATCACCAACATCCCCGAGGAGTTCATCACCATCACGGCGGTCAAGGGCCACGGCGCCGGCCGCCGCCAGCTGGTCGTCACCGAGCGCACCGGCGCCGACGTCGCCCAGCAGGAGATGGACCCGTTCACCCGCTGGGAGAAGGAGATCGCCCCCGGCGCCATGCCCCACTCCCAGCTGATCGCCATCCGGCGAGGCAACACCAAGACCGGCGACATGGAAGAGGTGCTGCGCCCCGAATGACCATCGCCACGGCCCCGGCGCCGCTCGGCCTGGACGTCGACGTCATGGAGCTGGAGGTCCAGGTCCCTCCCGGAAAGCTCCTCACCTACGACCTGCGGGCCCTGGCCTCCTCCCTGGAGATCCTCGACACCTCCTGCATGGCGGTCGAGACCGACGGCCTCACCCGCGCCCTGGTCACCATCTACCGCGACCCGCCGCTGGAGAAGCTGGAGCCCATCCGCGGCGAAGACCTGGTGATCGACGCGCAGGGCTGGCTGACCGTGGGCCGCTACCACGACGGCCAGCCCGCCCAGATCCGCCTCTACGTCCCCGGCTCCGGGGCGCAGCGCGGCGCCCTGTTCGGCACCACCGGCGCCGGCAAGTCGAGGGCGCTGCAGCTGATCCTGGCCGCCGAGAAGCGCTCCGGGATCGTGTCCTGGCTCGCCGACCTCAAGGGCGGGCAGTCGGTGCCGGAGGCCGCCGGTCAGGTCGACTGGCGGGTCACCACCCAGGAGGGCCTGCTCGCGATGCTCCAGGCGGCGGTGCGCGTCGCCGAGGAGCGGATGCGCCGCTACGCCGCGATGGGCCGCAGCTCGTTCATCATCAACCGGCCGGACCCGCTCCTGAGCGTTCGGATCGACGAGGCGAACCGGGCGCTGGAGAAGGGCGCGCCGTACCGGGACAAGGTCGCCGCTCTGATCAAGGAGCTCGGCCGCACCGGCCGCTCGGTCGGCGTCGGCATCTCCATCGCGGCGCAGGCCTCGCACGTGGACGAGCTCGGCGGCTCCGACACCCTGCGCGGCATGCTCAAGGAAGGCGAGACCATCCTGCTGCGCTGGTCCAGCTCGATGATGCAGTCGCTGGTCTCCGACGGCCTGCTCCCCCCGGGCACGCACATCGTTCCCATCCCCAAGCGCAGCGGCCCGCCGCTGCTGCGCAGCCGGTTCGCCTCCGCCCGCGGCATGGTCAAGCCCAAGCCCGGCGGCAACACCGGCGGCATGGCCTACCTCCTCGGCTCCGACCGGCCGACCGCGATGATGCGGTTCTTCCCGGTCGGCTCCATGCACGAGGTCGAGGGCCTGGACCCGCTCATCCTCGACCTGTACGGGCCGGGCGAGCCCGCCCACCTGGAGGCCACCTCGCACGAGGCCGCCGGCGCCGCGTACCTGACCCGCGACGGTGACGGCCCGGCCCACCTGGTCGAGGCCGCGAAGGAGGAGACCAAGCGCCTGGCCGAGCAGGCCGCCGCCGAGCAGAAGACCGCCGGCACCGGCAAGGCCACCGTCGCCGCCCGCATCGTCCGCGCCCTGGAGGACGCCGACGAGGACGAGGACGGCCAGCAGGCGCTCGACTTCGCCGCGCTGTTCGCCGCCGTCAACGACGACGGCGGCAAGCTCGTCGGCGCCCCGGTCCTGCGCAACGCCCTCAACGCCCTCGGCAAGGCCGACCGGATCGTCGCCCTCGGCGGCGGCCGCTACACCCTGCCCAGCTGACACCCCGCCACCCCGGCACGGGGCAGCCCGACGCGGCTGCCCCGGCCCCGTCCTGCCCTGGAGCCCACCGTGGTCGTCTCCGCGTCCCTCGCCTTCGTCTTCGGCATCGCCGTCGTCTTCCTCTACCGCAGCGGAGCCGTCCGCATCCTGTCCGGCCTGACCCTCATCCTCTTCGGCTTCACCCTCGCCAGCACCGGCCTGGGCCCGACCATCAACCAGTTCCTCACCGGCCTGGTCCACCTCGTCGGCAGCATCCGCGTCTGACCGCCCGCCCGCCCGCTCCACCGACCGGAAGGACCCGCCCGTGAACACCCACCCCGCCCACTCCCCGCTCATCACCGGCCAGGTCAGCTCCGTCGACCTGTTCCTCGCCGAGGCCTCCCTCGACCCGCGCGTGCGGCTGCGCCCGACCGGCGAGAGCACCGTCGAGGAGGCGCTCACCGCCCTGCGGGCGGCGATGGAGCTGCGCCGCCGCAGGGCGCTGCCCGCCGCCCCCCTGCGCCCCGAGCTGCCGCCCGGGCCGCCGCGCCAGGTCGTCTTCGTCCTCGACGAGGCCGCGTACCTGGCCGGGCAGTCGCGCACCGGCAAGCAGTCCCCCGAGACGGCCCGCCTGCTCCGCGAGATCCTCGCGCTCGGCCGCACCAGCCGCATCAACGACTGACCACCCTCGCCACCCCGACCGTGCCCGCCGCCCCATCCCGGAGCGGCGGGCACGACCGCATCCCGAAGGGACACCACGCCATGACCTCCGCCCACGCCGCCGAGCGCTACGCCGAACTGACCCGCCAGCACGAGGAGACCGCCCAGCTCGCCGACCCGGCGCCCCGCCCGCCGGCCGACCAGCTCATCGACGCCGCCACCGGCACCGTCGCCATCGGCCGCTACGCCGACGGCACCGTGGCCCGGGTGCCGCTGTGGAACAGCAACGGCGCCGTGCACCTGCACATCAGCGCCGGCGCCGGTGCCGGGGCCAGCACGTTGGTCGACCACCTGGTCGCCGCCGAACACGCCTGCCCGCTCACCGAGCCGTGGGTCGCCGACCCCTACGGCGCCCGCCCGGGCCTGGCCGCCCGTACCGCGACCACCAAGGTCGACACCGTCACCCTGCTGCGCGAAGCGGTCGGCCTGCTGCGCGGTCGCCTGGGCGAGACCGGCGACAACACGGCCTACTGCCCCAGCCCCGAGCACCCGCTGATCACCATCACCCTCGGGGACTGGCCCCACCTGTCCACCTGCGAGGAGACGGTGCGCCTGGTCGAGGAGATCGCGCTCACCGGCCGCCCGGTCGGCATCGGCCTGCGGATCGAGACCTGGGGCGTGGTGTTCCAGCCGCCGCTCCCGTTGACCACCACCGCCCTGCGGGACGCCCACCAGGTCACCATGACCGCCCGCCTCACCCCGGGCCTGGGTACCCACGCCAACCACCCGGCTGCCCCCGCCCGCTTGTTCCGCACCTGGACCCCCGAGCAGTAACCCGCTCCCGGCCTCTCCGAGGGCCGCCGGACCCCGCCGCCACCCGGCGGCAGGGGCCCGGCGGCCCCAGAAGGCGCCCGGCGCCCCCAGACCCGCACGCCCCAGCCCGTCACCCCTTGGAGCACACCGTGGACAGCATCTACACCGGCCCCTCCGCCACCGCCGCCGACCTGGCGGTCGACCTCAACGCCTACCTCCTCCAGGAGGGCTTCGTGGTGGCCTCCCTCGACGGCCAGGTCGTAGCCGTCCCGCTCCAGCCCTCCCCCGCCACCCCGGCCCTGATCCCCGCCCTGGTCGACGGCAAGGTCATCGCCGTGCCCGTGCACAACCCGCTCGCCGCCGCCGCGGCCGCCTCGCAGCAGCAGCAGCCCGCCCCGGCCCCGGCCGCCCAGGCGCAGCCGGCTGTCGAGCAGGGCCTGCCGCTGGCACTGCGTCAGGGCGTGCTCTGCAGCTGCGCCGGAGCTCTCGCCCTCGGCGGCCTGACCTGGATGGTCGGCGCCGGGGTCGGCGAGGTCGCGCCGTACGCGGACCAGATCGGCAAGGTGCTGATGTGGGCGGCCGCCACGGTGGCCGCCGTGGTGATCGGCGTCGCCGCGCTGCTCGGCAAGCTCCGCTCCGTCGCCTCCAGCGCCGGCACCGGGGCGAGCGCCAGCGGCGACGGCTCCACCGCGTCCGGCCCCGTCCTCGCGATGTTCCACCGGCACACCGAGGTCACCATCGGCAAGCAGTCCGCCGGGTGGAAGGGCACGGTCAACAACAACGTCCGCTGACCGCCCGCCCGGTCTCGCCCCCGGCCTGCCTCCGCCCGCCCCGCCGACCCCGGCCGGGCGGGCGGGCCGCCTTCCGGGGACGGGGCCGGCCGACCGGCCGACACCGCGCGACGAGAGGGACCGCACCATGCAGCAGCCCGCCGCTCACTCCGCCACCACCCCGGCCCTCGTCAAGCCGGCCCCCGGCACCTACGTCCTGTTCCGTGACGCCGACCGCTACCTGACCGGCCACCCCGACCACACCCAGATCTGCAAGGTCCTGGCCGACAGCCACTACCTCGAGGACAAGGCCGACGTGCTCGTGCTGGTCACCCGGGAAGTCATTCGCTTCGCCCCGGTCGTCTTCATGCGGCCGCTCGACCCGGCCGAGCTGATGCACGACATCGACACCGCGCCCCTGGACTCCCTCGGCGACGGCCGGCTGATGACCGCCGCCGGGGCCTGGCTCGCCGCCCAGGCCCGCCAGGCCAAGACCAACTCCCCCGCCGCCCTGCCCGCCGTCCACGACTGACGCCGACCCAACCGCGCCGCCGCCCGCCCCGCCGAACCCCCGGCCGAGGCGGGCGGCGGCGCACCGCCCCTCCGCTCCGCCGCCGGCACCGCCGCCCACCCAGCAGAGAAGGAGACCCTGGCCGTGCGCGCATCCGACCTCGACCCCTCCGGTGAGCACCACGGCGGCCTGCCGACCTGGCCCTGGCGCTACGCCGACCCCGGCCTGCACACCCGCCGCCAGCTGCGCGCCATGGGCCTGCGCCCCGGCGGCCAGGAGCCCGCCGCACAGGTGGTTTGCCGCCGCGGGAAGCGGATCGCGTACCTGTACCGGATCGACCAGGCCCTGCCCGTACGGCCGATGACGCCGCGCCAGGCCGAAGCCCTCGACCGGGCGATGGCCGCCCGCCAGACCTGCCCGCTGTGCCTCACCCGCTACGACGCCTGCCTCCCGCTCAAGACCCTCGGCTCCTGCGTGCCGTGCAGCGAGCTCTCCGACGACGAGCGCGACCAGCTCGCCGCCCTCACCAACGCCGCCTGACCCACGCCACCGTCCTGGAGGACACCCGTGAAGCTCCGCGTCTTCGCCAACGTGCTCGCCGAGGCCGTCGCCTTCGCCGCCCGCGCCCTGCCCACCCGCGCCCCCGTCCCGGTCCTGGCCGGCATCCTGCTGCGCACCGACGAGCGCGGCCTGCACCTGGCGGCGTTCGACTACGAGACCGCGGCGACCACCCGCGTGGACGCGGAGATCGCCGACGACGGCACCGCGCTGGTCTCCGGCCGCCTCCTCAACGAGATCTGCAAGGCCCTGCCGAAGGCGGCGGAGGTCGACATCGAGCTGTCCGGCTCCCGGCTGCTCGTCACCTCCCGGACGGCGAAGTTCACCCTGCCGACCCTGCCGGTCGAGCATCTCGCCCAAGGCCGTCCTCGTCGGGCTCGCCGTGATCCTGCTGCTCATCTGGAGCGCCGTCCACTGACGCCCGGGCACTGACGCTGCCCACCACCGCGCCCGCCGCTCCCGAGCCATCCAGGCCGGGACGGCGGGCGCCGTGGTGCGCGGCGCGGCCGCCCGGCCGGCACCGACCAGATCGGAGAACCCGTTGAGCCCGCACGACAGCACCCCGGCCATCCCGCAGCACCGGGCCGACCTGCGCGACCTCGAACCCCTCGCCGCCAGGGTCGCCGCCGCCCGAGACGGCCGTCCCGCTCCCGCCCTCGACCCCGCCGCCCGCCAGGCCCTCATCCGCCTCCTCACCGAGGCCGCCGCCCGGGGCGCCGCCATCAACCCCCAAGCCGCCCTGGCCGCCCAGACCCGCGCCGACGAGCTGCGCGCCGGGCTGGACTGACCCGCCCGCCCGGCCCCGGAACCGCCCACCCGACACCACCGGAGAGGACCCACCACCATGCCCCGCCGCAACCTGCTCCAGCTCCTGCCCGCCCGCCTGCTCCGCCGCTTCGGCTACCACCTCGCGCTCCACAACCCGGCCGCCCTGGCGGCCGTGCTGGAGAGCAACCTCGACGCCGCCCGGGCGGCCCGGCCCGCGGACCTGCGCAAGGCCCTGGCGAGGTCGACCTCGCCGATGGAGTTCCAGCCCGGCCTGGTCGGCCTGCACCGCGAGGCGGCCGGCATCGTCGTCTACCTCTGCAACGCCGCGGCCGCCTCCGAGACCAACCTCGACCTCCACGACCCCGACCAGCGCCAGCTCTACCGGGACCTGCTGGCCGCCGTCGGTGCCGCCGAGGAGCTCCGGCTCCGCGTGGCCACCGCCGCCGCCCACGCGCTGCCCGCCCCCGCCGAGAGCGCCTGCGAGCTCCAGCACAGCTGACCGCCCGTCCGGACAGCGACGCTGCCCACCACCGCGCCCGCCGCTCCCGAGCCATCCAGGCCGGGGCGGCGGGCGTCGCGGTGCGCGGCGCGGCCGCCCGGCCGACACCGACCAGATCGGAGAACCCGTTGAGCACGACGCCCGCAGCCGGCCACCCCGCCGTCGCGACCTTCGAGATCACCACCTACGGCACGCTCCACCAGGACCCGCCGCTCGGCGACGCCCTCACCGTCGACCTGACGACCGCGCTGAGGAATCCGCCGGAGGACCCCGCCGTGCGCGAGCAGATGATCAGCTCCACCGGCCTCGACCAGCACGTCCTCGACTACGTCCTCGCCACCCCCGGCGCCCGCGAGATCGCGGAACGCACCGTGCGCCGGGCACTGGCCCAGCACACCGCGCTGCCCGGAGAGACGGTCCGTATCCATGTCTATTGCCGCGGCGGCAGGCACCGCAGTGTCTCCGTGGGCCGCGAGGCCGGCCGACTGCTCCAGGAGCTCGGCGCGGCCGTGACCGTGACGCACCGCCACGTCCACCTGCCGGTCAAGGAGACCGCCCGGTGACCGCCACGGCCGCACACGGCAACGGGTCCGGCGGCGGGTGCGTGTTCTGCGCGATCGCCGCCGGCCTCGCGCCCGCCCAGACCGTGGCCCGCTGGCCCGACGCGCTGGCCATCGTCCCGCTGAGCCCGGTCACCGACGGGCACCTGCTGGTCCTGCCGACCAGCCACGTCCCCGACGCCGTCTTCGACCCGGACGTCACCGCCGCGACGATGCGCCGTGCCGCCGAGCTCGCCCAGGGCGCCGGCCCGGCGAACCTCATCACCAGCATCGGCCCCGCGGCGACCCAGTCCGTGGAGCACCTGCACATCCACCTGGTCCCCCGCCGGGCCCACGACGGCCTCCACCTTCCCTGGACCGTCCCCGCACCCGTCGTCGCCGAGGCGCAGACCACCAGCGACGACCCCACCGGGGCCTGGCTCTGACCCGTTCCGGGCACTGACGCTGCCCACCACCACGCCCGCCGCCCCCGAGCCATCCAGGCCGGGACGGCGGCGCGGTGGTGCGCGGCGCGGCCACCCGGCCGGCACCCCGACAGGAGGGCACCGTGACCACCACCGCCCCGCACACCAAGGCCGCCCCCGTGCACGAGCCGTTCGCCCGGCCCGAGCGCACCTTCCTCCAGGACAGCGCCCTGCCCGACGCCACCGACTGGGAGCTGGCCCGCATCGCGCTCGACCGGCGCAGCTTCGCCGCCTACGCCGCCGACCCTAGGGCGGACGAGGCCCGGCGGATCGGCGAGGAGTTCACCGCCGAGGAAGCCGAGAGGGTCGACGTCTTCCTCGCGGCGGGCGTCCAGGACGTCCACCGCCTGGACGCCATCACCGCCGCCCCGGACCTCACCGGCGAGGACCGCACCTGGCTGATCGACCAGCTCCGGCTCGCCTGGGACCGCCTGGACCGCCTCCACGACTGCCTCGACGACTCCGGCAGCCTCCTCACCAACACCTACGCCGCGAGCTCCGTCGACTACGTCCGTTGGTCCCGCAAGCCGCAGGCGCTCTCGCCCCTGAACAGCCCGCGGCGCGTCCGCCCGACCACCGCCGGCTGACCAGAGCCACCCCCACCGCGACGAAAGGAGAACGATGAACACCACCCTGACCGTCGAGGAGCAGCTGCGGCTGGCCGTCGAGTTCCGCGTGCCGATCCCCCAGGGCCCGGTCGGCGGGTACGGCGAGGTCGTCGTGCGCCGCGACCAGACCGGCGACGGCTGGGCGGTGACCGACGGCGCCCTGGTCGGCCTGGCGGCCTGGACCGAGAACGACGGTTGGCAACCCGTCAGGGACATCGGCCGCGCCGCCGCCTACCGCCACACCCGCGAGCAGGCGCTGGACCTCGCCCACCGGGTCGCCGAGATCGAGGCCGCCAACTACCAGGCGCTGCTCGCCGTGGTCGCCGACCCGCTCGGCCACGCCATCCGCACCCGCCAGCACGAGTCCGGGCGCTGACCCTGCCCACCACCGCGCCCCGCCTCCGGTGCCAACCAGGCCCGGCGGGCGGGGCGCCGTGGTGCGCGGGGCCGGCGCCCGGCCGGACACCGACAGGGAGGGCAACACCGATGGACACCACCACCGAGGCCGCGACCGACCAGGCCCTCGACCGCGAGCTCGCCGCGGTCGCCAACGAAATCTCGCGCACCGACTCGAAGGCCAGCCTGCTGCTCGCCCTGGACGGCGTGCTCGTCGCCGCCGTCGCCACGCTCGGCAAGGCCCCCGGCTACGCGCTCGCCCTGGCCGCCGTCGGCACGGTGGCCATGGTCGCCGCCTCCGTGCTCGCCGTCCTCGTCGTGAAGCCGCGCCTGGACCCGACCCGGTCCAACGGCTTCTCCCGCTGGGCGGTCTGCTCCGACCCGGACGAACTGCTCCAGACCCTCGCCCACGACGTCCGGCCCCGCCGGCTGTACGAGCTGTCGGTCCTGTGCGAGCGCAAGATGCGCCACCTGATCTGGGCCGCCCGCCTCAGCGTCGTCGCCGTCGTCACCGTCGCCGCTGCCGCCCTCGCATCCGCCATCTGACCACCCACCACACCACCCCGGAGGCCCCCGCGATGACGACCACCACCCTCGCCACCGCCCGCTCCCGCGCCCTCGACCCCGTCCAGCCCGGCGACCTGGTCGCCCTGATCGGATGCGCGGCCAGCGGCAAGTCCTCGGCCCTGCGCACCATCCCGCCGCACCAGATCGTCAGCCTCGACGCCCTGCGCGCGATCGTCTCCGAACCCGGCGACCAGGACGCCACCGCCGACGCCGCCCTGCTCCAGCACCACATCCTCCTGAACCGGGCACGCCGGGGCGCGACGACCTACGTGGACAACACCTCGGTCGAGGCGCAGCACCGGCTCCAGCTGGTGGAGCTGGCCCACCAGCACGGCCGCCGCGCCGTCGCGGTCCTGGTCGACGCCCCGCTGCCCGAATGCCTCGCCCGGAACGCGGCGCGCCCGGCGCAGCAGCGGGTGCCGGAGGACACGGTCCGCTGGCAGCACCGCATGGCCCGCTCCGCCCGCGAGCTCCTCCCCCGCGAAGGCTGGGACGAGATCCGCCACCTGCGCACCGCCTGACCGGACCACCACGCTGCCCACCACCACGCCCCGCCCACCCGGCCAGCCAGGCCCGGGGGCAGGGCGCCGTGGTGCGCGGCGCGGCCGCCCGGCCCAACCCCGCTCCCCTGGAGGCACCTGATGACCGAGCAGACGACCCGCGCCCGCCTGCTGAGCACCGCCCTCGACGCCGCCGACAACATCGCCATCGCCGCCGCGGCGGCCGCCGCCAGCCTCACCACCTACCGCACCCTCGCCACCCGCCCGGCCGAGACCCGCTTCACCCTCGCCGCAGCCGCCGCCGGCCTCGCCGCCTGCCTCGCCGACCAGGCCACCACCCAGCTCCGCCGACCGCTGCGCCACCGCCTCGGCGTCCCCGCCTACGGCTACACCCCCGCCGCCGCGCCCGCCCCGACGCCGTCGAGGGAGCAGCTCGCCGAGGAGGTCGCCGCCGACGCCGCACACCGCGCGGCCACCGGAGCCCACGGCCTCGACCGCAGCGGCGGCAGCCTGACCGAGGCCGCCAACTGGCTGGGCGCGGAGGACGGCACCGCGACGTGCGAGCTGCCCGGCGGCGCACACCTGCTGTGCGTCCCCTCCCCCGCCGACCAGTACGGCCACAGCACCCGCACCTACCTGCTCGTGCGCGACGGCGAGCAGATCCGGGTGAGCAACATCAGCGAGCTGGTCGCGCTCCTGGACAGCCCCTCCGCCGACACGGAGCAGCCCGCCGACAACGAGGACCAGGACGACGACCCGTGGTCCGCCCTCGGCCGGGACCTCGCCATCGCCGAGCTGTGCCCCGTCCCGGCCGCCGCCGACGACGACCAGGCCGACGAGGACGCGGACGACGACGTCGACCAGGAGGCCGAGGCCCACGCCGCCGGCCTGCTGTAGCCGACCACCCCTCGGTGGCGGGTCGGCCCTCCCCTGCCGCGCCCGCCACCCACCGCATCTGATCACCCGCCGCAACCCCGCCCCGGCCCGCACCCCAGCGGGCCGGGGCCGACCTGTCGAAGGAGACCCGGAGATGACGACCACCCCCGCCCTGGCCCCGGCCGGCCGCCGAGGCCTCTTCACCGCCGACCCCGCCGACCGGCTGCGCCCCGGCAGCCCGGACCGGCCCTGGGAGCTGTGGCTCACCGGCCCCGACAGCCTCCTGCCGATGCCCGACCTCGCCACCGCGCTGATGGCCGCAGCCGAACACAACGCCGCAGCCGCCGACCTGGACGACGGCTCCCCGCTCCAGCCCGCCAGCCACGCCCTGGTCCTCCACCACGGCTACGCCTGGCGCCGCGAGGGCGCGGCCCGCCCGGGCGCCGGCATCGCCGTCCCGTCGCTGTGCTGGACCGCGAAGTGCTCGGTGTGCGGCGATCTGGTCGAGGACGAGTACATCCCCCACCACGCCAGCGCCGACGACGCGGCGGCCGACGCCGTCAGCCGCGAGTGGCACGAGCTCCCCGACGGCCGCCTGGTCTGCGACCTGGACGACGACGCCCACGACGAAGCCCGTGCCCAGGCGCTCCCCCAGGACGAGGGCGCCGAGCCGGACGAGAACCAGCTCACCTTCCTGTAGGCCGCCCACTCGATGGAGGATCACGTGCACCGACCCGTCATCGTGCCCACCCCCGACAGCCCCGCCAGCCAGGCCGTGGGCCTGGACCTGGACGGCACCCTCGCCGACGCCTCGGCCGGATGGATGGGCGGCCGCATCGGCCTGCCCCTCCCCGGCGCCATGGACGCGCTGCGCTTCCTCGCGCGCCACCGCGCGGTGTTCGTCTACACCGCCAGGCCGAGGCGCTGGCTGCCCGAGGTCGCCGACTGGATCACCTGGTACTCCGGCATCGCGGCGTTCGTCGACCCGTCCCCGGACCGGGCGTACTGGACCACCGTCGGCGGCCCGATCCTGGTCACCAGCACCAAGCTCGGGGCCGCCGCGTACGTGGACGACCGCGCCGTCCACCACGCCGGAGACTGGACCGACACCCTCACCACGGTCAGCCGAGCGATCGGCCTCGACCGTGCGGGCGTTCTCGTCTCGGCCTGATCCCCAGCACAGCGAAGGGCCCGCCTTCCCTGGCTTCGACGCCGGAGGAGGCGGGCCCTTTTGCGTTTGTGGGCCCCGACGCTAAGGCCTGATCGCGGGGCAGAGGGCCAGTGCAAAAATTTTGCACCTCACCGGGCGACGTGGGGGACGCGGTTGTCGATCCCGGCGGGAGGCCCGGCTAGGGTCACGGGCTATGGCAATCACACCGGCCGCGGCGATGACAGTAACCGCGATGATCAACCAGAAGGGCGGCGTCGGCAAGACGACCGACACCCTCAACCTCGGCGGCGCGCTCGCCGAGCATGGACGTCGCGTTCTGCTGATCGACCTCGACCCGCAGGGCAACCTCTCCACGGCGCTCAAGGTCGAGCACCTGGACGACACCGCGCCCAGCACCCTGCCGAAGCTGATGGTTGACGGCGGGGACATCCGCGACGTCATCGTTCGGCCCCAGCCAGGCATCGACCTCATCCCGGCCTCCCTCGACATGTTCTTCCTGCCCGGCCGGCTGCGGGAGCAGAAGATGGGCGAGCTTCGGCTCAAGCGGCTCCTCGCGCAGATCGAGAACGACTACGACAACGTCCTCCTCGACTGCCGGCCCGCGATCGACGACGACACCGACGCCGCCCTGGCCGCCGCCGACGACGCCGTCATCCCGGTCGATGTCGACACGTTCAGCATCAAGGCCGTCAACCTGCTTCTGGCACAGGCCGCCAAGACGATGAACGACCTCGGTCGCAAGCCGATGCCCTATCGCGGCATCGTCATCAACCGCATCGACCGCCCGTTCTCCGACTTCAACCAGGCCGTCTACGACTCGCTGTTCACCCTGCCTGTCCCGGTGAAGGGCGAGGTGCCGGTCCGCTCGAAGATCGCCGAAGCGCGCGAGATCGGCGGTCAGCCTGTGTGTATGTACGCCCCCAAGGACGAGGCATCGAAGATCTTCCGCAAGATGATCGTCTCTCTCGGGTTCGTGGAGGCCGCAGCGTGAGCGGCCGTACCCGGGAGCGCAAGCAGTTCGTCATCAACACTGGCGGCGGCGCGAGCGTCGAGAAGCTCGCCAGCGCCATGTCGTCCGACCAGGCCGCGCTCAAGCAAGAGCTGGAGGACAACCGGATCGGCGGGCTGCCTGCCGCCGTCGACTTCAGCAAGCTCACCGGCACCGATGCCGAGAAGCTCAAGGCACTGGAGGAGATGGTCCACACCGCCGGCCAGCGCCTGGACGGTGAGATCCACTCCGCCCAGACCCGCTACGTCATCGTGGTCGGCAGCGTCCTGGAGTACATCGACGAGAACGACCTCGCCGCGTCGACCGGCCTGTCCTTCGCTCAGTACGTCTGGGACCGATTCCGCATCCGGTACCGCCGTGCCCGGCAGCTGATCGAGGCCGCGCCGATCGTCACCGAGGTCGTGAACGCGAAGGTGCTGCCCGCTCCCAACGAGTCGCAGGCCCTGGCCGTCGCGGGTTTCCTGCGCATCCGCGGACGCGAGATCGCACTCCAGGTCGTCGGCTCGATCGAGAAGGCTGGCCAGAAGGTCACCGCCGAGCGGCTCACGGACGCGATCACCGCCTACGAGCTCTCCCTCATCCCGGCCCAGCCTCAACTGGAGAGGGCCCCCGCGTCCACTGCCGGCGGCGAGCAGCAGCCGGAGGACACCCCGCCGACCGGCGACGACGAGAAGGCCGACCACGAGGAGATCATTGAGGGTGAGATCGTCATCGAGCCGATGACCGCCCAGGAGCTGCGCCAGGCAGTCTCCCGGCGCTCGCTCGACCTCGCCAATGACCTCGGCCGCGGCCGCTTCACGCCCGGCGAGGTCCAGCGCATCCTCGCCGAAGCGTTCATCGACAGCAGTGACCCAGCCGTCTACAAGGCCGTCCTGCGCAGGCTGCGAAACAGCACCGGCTGAGAACAAGACCGCCAGCTGGCACAGCACGAGGGCGCCCGCCTGACCGCGCCGCAGGCCCGAGGCAGCATCTCCCCTCGGGCCCGCCCGGCCGGCGCGTGCCGCCCGGCTGCGCCCGCGCGCCCTTGACGGCCCGTCAGCCCTGCGGAACGGTGGCTCGCAAGTGGCCGCAACTGGCTTGGTTCTGGAGGTTGTCGTGGGACTAGATTTTGTGGGGATCGACCCCGAGACGGGGAAGGAGGGGTCGCCCATGGTGCTGCTGGACAACGACAAGCAGGAGCTGGTGATCCAGGGGTTGAAGGCGGACGACGCGCTGAACGCCGAGGTCGGCGGGACGACCTGGGTGGAGGGACACGACCTGGGCATCCCCGGTCACGAGGCCGTTGTCCGCATCCCGTACCGGATGATCCCGATCCTGCGAAAGGCCTGCGATGACGCAGAGCGCGACGAGCTTCGCTGACCTGCTGGCCGCCGCCCGGTACTCGGCGGTCCACCTGGAACTGCGCGACAGCTACGCCGTCCCGGACGAGGCCGAGGCCGTCGAGCGGTTCCGGCTGACCGGCGAGTCCGACCTCGACCCGGAGTCGGAGTACTGGCGGGACTGGACGGCCCTGCTGCACGAGGCGACCGAGCGGGGTGTGGTTGTCCGCCGGGCCCGGATCGTGTCCGAGCCGGTCACCCTCTACACGCGGTACCTGCACGCCATGACGGCGGTCAACATCGCGGCCGGCGAGGACGTCCGCTGGCTGCCGCGCCGCGACGCCTGCGACCTGGCGCTGCCCGGCGCCGACTTCTGGCTGTTCGACGACCGCGTCGTGCGCTTCAACCACTTCACCGGTGACGGCGACTGGGCCGACCCGCGCACCTCCGACACCGAGGACCCCGCCGTCGCGAAGCTCTGCGCCACCGCCTTCGAAGCGGTGTGGGAGCGGGCCGTCCCGCACGAGCAGTACACCGTCTGAGCCCGCCCGCGCCGAGCAGACAGCCCATGCCCGCCTCGCCCTCCTCCAGCGCCCAGGCCGCCCGCGCCGCGCTCGCCGCCCGGCTGCGCGAGCTGATGCTGGACGCCGGGATCGACGGCAAGGAGCTGTCCGCCCGGTGCGGCTGGCACCCCTCCAAGACCTCCCGGATCCTCAGCGGGAAGTCGGCGCCGTCCGAGACCGACCTGCGCGCCTGGTGCACCGCGTGCGACGCCGACGACCAGGCCGGCGACCTGATCGCCTCGCTGCGCGCGGTCGAGCTGATGTACCTGGAGTGGCGCCGCGTCCACCGCGACGGCATGCGGCAGGTGCAGCAGGAGTCGCTGACGCTGCACCATCGGACCGCGGTGTGCCGCGCCTACGTCTCCAACGTCGTCCCGGGCTTCCTCCAGACGGCCGCCTACGCCACCGCCCTGATGCGCTCGATCACCGAGTTCCAGGGCACCCCCGACGACGTCGCCGACGCGGTCGCCGCCCGCACCGAACGCGGCCGGCTGCTCCACGACGGCCGCCACCGGTTCGTCATCCTCATCGAGGAGACGGTGCTGCGCTACCGCATCGGCGACGCCGAGACGATGGCCGGCCAGCTCGGCCACCTCCTGGCCGTGATGCCCCTGCCCACCGTCTCGCTCGGGATCATCCCCTTCACCGCACAGCGCACTGTGTGGCCGCTGGAGGCGTTCTACCTCTTCGACAACGACCAGGCCTGCGTGGAGACGCTGACCGCCGAGGTCACCGTCACCCAGCCCCGCGAACTCGCCGACTACCACCGCGCCTTCGCCGAGCTCGCGAAGATGGCCGTCCACGGCGCAGCGGCACGGGCCCTGATCACCACCGCGATCGACACCCTCGGGTGAATCCCCGCAATCACCCGCAATCGCGTTGAACGCGCCCGCGGCTACTCCCTACCGTCGAACCGTCGCCCGCCGTGACGGACCGGACACCCGGCCCCGGCGGGCGAGCCGGGGCCGCTGCGCCCGCCCGCCCCCCGTCGGGTGGGCGCAGCCGTCACCGCCGACGACAGAGCGGAGAACCGCCGTGGCCGCGCACCTCATACACCGCCCATCGGCCACGGCCGCGCCCGGGCAGTGCCGGTGCGTGCGAGGCTCCTGGTGACCACGACCGTCGAGACCCCGGCGCGGCCACCGGCGGCCAACTCCGTCAGGGCGCTGCTGTCCTACGCGCCGCAGTCTGCGTCGGCGGCCCGGCGCCTGGTGCGCACCACACTGCGCGCGTGGGGGCTGGACGACCTGGTCGAGGCCGGCGAACTCGTCGTCAGCGAGCTGGCGGGCAACGCGGCGAAGACCGGTTGCCAGCGGAAGATGACGGTCGCCGTCGAGCGGATCACCGACCGGTGCGTGCGGATCAGCGTCCGCGACGGCTCCCGTGCCCTGCCCTGCCTGATCGACGCGGGCCTCGCCGCCGTGTCGGGCCGCGGCATGGCCCTGGTCCACCACCTCACCGGCGGGCACTGGGGCGTGACCCTGGAGCCACTCGGCAAGACCGTCCACGCGGACCTGCGCACCCGCGCTCCCGCCCCGGCATAGCCACCGTGCCCCGGTGCGCCGGGGCCGGTCCTCTACTCCTCCCGGGCCCCGGGAGGGCACCATCACGTCAGCGACGACAAGGAGCTCGGCATGGACATCGAGGCAGTCGACGGCGGCGGAGGCTCGGGTGGCGACGGGGGAGGCGGGGGCGACGGGCACCCGGGCACTCCGTGGACGCCGCCGTCCGACCCGCCGTCCCCTGACGGCAGCACCCCGCCCGGGGACGGGGGACACCGCAAGTGACGCTCGCACCTGAGCAGGAGGGCCGCCCCGCGCCGGGGCGGTCCTTCCCCGTCGCCGACGCGTGGGCGCCGGCCTTCGACGCGGTTCCGCGCTCGCTGTTCCTGCCGGACCTGGTCTGGGCGCACGACATGGCCACCGGGAAGAGCCGGCCCGTCGACCGGACCACCGACGAGGCCGGCTGGCTGGCGGCGGCCGCCGCGGACATCCCGATCGTCACCCAGTGGGACCACGGCCTGCACCAGGGCGCCGAGCCCGGCACGGTGCCCACCAGCTCCGCCTCGATGCCGTCGCTGGTCGCCTCGATGCTGGACGACCTGAAGGCCGAGCCGGGGATGCGGGTGCTGGAGCAGGGCACCGGCACCGGCTGGAACGCCGCCCTGCTGAGCCACCGGCTCGGCGACGCCAACGTGACCACCGTCGAGATCGACCCCGCCGTGTCCGCCCAGGCCCGGACCGCACTCGAGCGGGCCGGCTACCGGCCGACCGTCGTCTGCGCGGACGGCGCGCTCGGCCACCCGCCCGGAGCCCCGTACGACCGGATCACCGCGACCTACGGGCTGCGCGAGATCCCGCGCGCGTGGATCGAACAGACCCGGCCCGGCGGGCTGATCCTGGCACCGTTCGGCACCCACTACTCCAACGCCGACGCCCTGGTCCGCCTCACCGTCCACGGCGACGGCACCGCTTCCGGCCCGTTCCTCCAGCCGGTGGAGTTCATGAAGATGCGCTCCCAGCGCCTGCGCTGGCCGCAGAACCCGCCGGACGGCGGCACCGTCACCGAGTCCACCACCACCGCCGTCCTACCGCCGCACGGCAAGTTCGACCCGTTCCCGCTCGCCGCCGGCCTGCGCCTGCGCGACGTCGTCCACGCGATCCAGCGGCACGACGACGGCGCCCGCACCCTGTGGCTCTACTCCCTCACCACCCCGGCCTGGTCGGCGACGACCTTCCGCGACGGCGAGGACGAGCACCAGGTCCGCCAGTACGGCGGCCGCCGCCTGTGGCCGGACTTCGAGAGCACCCTCGCCTGGTGGCACGAGGCAGGCGAGCCCACCATCGAGCGCCTCGGACTCACCGTCACCCCGGACGGCTGGCAGGCATGGCTGGACGACCCGGCCCAGCTGATCTGACCGCCTGGTCCGGCGCCGTGAGCCCGCCTCGCGGCGCCGGACTTGTCAGACACCAGCCGCCCCGCGCCCTACCATCCCGCCTCGGCCCGGCACAGCGGATCAGCCCAGAAGCGATCCCGTTCGAGCGAACCCCACCGATCCGGACCCAGCCGTGCGGCCGGGCTGCGAGCATGGCCGCCATGACGGACATGCGACTCGACGCGCCCGAGCCCCCAGCCCTGATCGCTATCCAGCAGCGCACCGGCCTGGCCGACGAGATGTGGCGCGAGATCGCCCCGCTGCTCGCCGAAGAAGGCATCACCGAGGACAGCGACCCGACGGACCTGCCGACCCTCCAGGCCGCCCTGGACCGCGCGGTCGCCCGCTACAACGCCGCGCTGTTCACCCCGACCGGTAAGGCCCGCGGCCAGGCGGCCGAGCTGTTGCGCCAGGTCGTCGCCTCCGTGGCGGCCGGTGAGACCGCGCACGCCGCCCGGCTGCTCGACTCCCTCGGCCCTGACCCCACCGACGCCCAGCCGGTCACCGGCGCGCACGCTGCCGGCCTCGCCATGCTCCTGCTGGACAACTGGTCCACCGGCCCCGCCGGAGTCCCGGCCGGACTACTCGCCAGGACTGCGCTTCCGGCCGGCCACTGGCGGGGCGAACGCGCCGCCACCGACATCCTGGCCCTCGCCCGTAAGGGCCGCGCCCACCGCTCCGTGCAGAAGCTCATCGTCCAGCACGGCGGCCACCACGTCACCGACGGCGCCGCCCTCGCCCTGGCCGCCACCGTCCTGGCCTGGGCCGAGCGCACCGGCACCTCGGCCGCCGACGTCGCCCAGAACACCATCGGCTGACCACGGACGCCCAGAAGGCCGCCACCCTGCGGGGTGGCGGCCTCTTCAACGTCCGGCACTGTCGAGGCCCCCTCCGCCGCTCGACCGTACCCGCCGCGGTATTCGCTCGTTGACCCTGCCGAGCGCCCCCACCAGGGCGCGCGGCTGCGCCTGCTCCACACCGCCCGGCCCGGACACCCCCACCGGATCGGGCGCAGCACGGTGAAGCCCTCGGGCGGCCGGGCCCGTACACAGCCCGGCCGCCCGGCCCCGTGCCGAGCGGCAGGAGTCCGTCCCTATGCCCGTCCCCTCGTTCCGCATCCGGTGCGGCCTGTGCAGCAGGCCGATCGCGCTGGCCGATGACGTCTGGGCCCTGGACGCCGAGTGGCAGCGCCGCTACCCGGCGATGAGGGGCGTCCTGGCGTGCCAGGACTGCGCGCTGCGCAAGGGCTGGGGCACCTGCGAGCAGCCCAACGGAGAGTTCGTCGAGGGGCACATCCCGGCGCAGGAGGACGACCCGGACCGGGGAGACGGCGACTCCTGGTGCCACGTTCTCGGCTACGGCACCCGCAAGGCCATGGCCATGCTGCACCCGCGCTCGGGCCTGCTCCAGGGCGCCGAGGAGTACCTGCGGTACACGGCGCAGCGCAGTGGTGTGTCGCCGGAGGTGGCCGAACGGCTGCGCGCGCTTCTGGCGGAGTGGGACGACACCCCGCCCGCTCGGCGGCCGGACGTCTTCGGGGCCCGGCAGACAGCGGCGGCGCCCGGCGTCGTGCATTAACGGTCCCAAAATGTCGTACCGGATCGTGGTGCTGTGCCCCAGGCCATAGACGTTTCTGCGCGCGGGTCCTGTCTCGTGGACTCTGCGACCTCGAAGGGGTGAAGGAACACACCTCTCTCGAAGGGGGGCGCCATGACGCCCGTTCAGACCGCTCTGCAGTTCCTCGCCGAGGCCCTCGTCGACCCGGCCGGCCCGCAGGCCGACCAGCTCGCCCACGCCGTCCGCAACCTCGGCTCCGTCCTCTCCACCGCCTCGGCCGCCGTGAACACCGCGGCCGCCGTCCGCAAGCTGCGCACCCCCAAGGCCCCGGCCGCCCTCCCCGCTCCGGGCTGCTGCGGCGCGTGCCCGGTCCACCGCCCGGAGGCCGGCGCCGAGTAGGGGCGGGGAAGCGGTCCGGCCCGGCCACCGCGAGGGTGACCGGGCCGGACCGTGCGGGCCGAACTCAGGCGTTGCGCAGGGCGAACGCGACGCCCGCGCTCAGCGCGGCGAGCTGGGCCGCGTTGAGGCCGAGCACGCGGGCCTGGCCCTTGGCGACGTTGCCGAGCACGTAGGTGCCGACCAGGGCCGCGCCCAGGATCACCGCGGCCTTCTGCTGGCGAGGAGTCATCTTCTTCACCTCCTTCCGGGGTTGGTAACCGATCACGGTCTCACCCGGCACCGACAACGGAGGGCGGACAGCCATCCGGGCATGCTTGTACGACTTACTAAAAAGGCGTGGACAGTGTCGGTGTGGAGGCGTAGAGTCGCCCTAGCGTTTCAAGTTAGATGAATAGGCGTGGAGGTTGTGGGTGTGTTCGTGACGACCGGTCAAGCGGGGACGGCGCTGGGGTGCTCGATCCCGACGGTGAAGAAGCTGATGGCCACCGGCGTGGTCCCCGGCGTACGCGAGCAGGGTCGGCAGGTGTTCCCGCTGGCCGCTCTCCAGCAGTTGCAGGCCCGCCCGGCCGCGGACCTGTCCGTGCTCGGCACGGCCGAGGTCGCGGTGCTGCGGTCGGACGCCCCGGCCCGCGTCGACGAGCCGGACCGTGACTGGATCGGCTTCGGCACCGGCCTGGACCAGGCTCAGCTGCTGGCCGCGCTGTCCGGCTGGTGGCGGTGCGACCCGGCCAGGGTTGCGGCCGGCGGGGTGCTGCCGGTGACGGTGGCCGGGTTCGTCGTCGCCGTGCTGACCGGTCTCACCGAGTGGGAGGCCGACGGCACCGTCGGCACCGCGGGCCGGTACCGCTTCCCGAAGGCGCGGCTGGCCGGCTACCTGACCGACCTCACCGCCCCCGCGAACGCCGCCGACCCGGCTGAACCGGAGGACGCCCGCCTGGCGGGCCTGCTGCTCGGCACCCGCCTGGCGTCCGTGTCCGGCGGCCCGATCGCCTACGTCCCCACCATGACCAGCACTGCTCAGTCCGACACCGAGGGGGAGTGACCCGCTGATGGACCGCAAGACGTACACCGCCGAGCTCGCCGGTCTGCGCGAGCTGCGCACCGAGATCACGGCCGCCGAGAAGGTCGTCGCCGCCGCGCAGAAGGAGCTGGACAAGCTCACCGGCCAGCGCTCGCGCCGCGTGGCAGGCCTGGCGGGGTACGAGGGCGCCCAGGCGCCGGCCATCGCGAAGGCCTCCGGGCTGTCGGTCGGCGACGTCGTGCGGATCGCCCCGCTGCTGGACCCGACCCCGGCCGCCGTCCGCACCGCCAAGACCGACGATCAGGCCGCCGCCGCCGTCGCTGCGCCCGCCCCGGCCCCGGAGGCCGAGCCGGTCGACGAGCCCGCCGTCGCGGTCGCCCCGGCGTTGACCCGCCCGGCTCCCGTACTCGAGCAGCCGGCCCTGGCCGCCCCGGTCGTCGAGGCACGGACCGAGGTCGAGGACCAGGCCGTCGCCGAGCAGCCCGCCCCCGCCGTTGCGGCGCTGGTCGTCCCGGCCGCCTCGGTCGCTCCGGTCGCTGCCGCTGGTCCGCGTGAGCTGCCCACCCTCCCGGAGGGTCCGGCCGGGGCCCGGTTCGAGGCCGTCACCACGGGCCTGGTGTCCAAGCGTCCGAACTTCGTCCAGCAGGCCCGGGCCACGGTGTTCCTGGACGCGGCGGCCGAGATGCTCGCGGTCCGCGACCAGGTTGTCCGGGTCGACCTCGGCGCCCGCACGCCGGGGGAGATCCTGGACGCCGTCCTGCACGCCGCACCGGGCACGGAGCGGATCTACATCACCGCCGGCGCCCCCTGGCACGACGGTGCCGAGCGCTACTCCACGCTCAAGGACGCGGTCGCCGCGTGGCTCAACACCCCGAGCGAGCGGTGGACCACCGCCATCGGCTCCGGCCGGGACAAGCTCGCCGGGCACTTCGTCCACCAGCGCCAGCCCGTCGGCCGCTACGCCCCGGCCGCCTCCCCGGACAGCGGCAGCACCGAGATCCGGAGCATGGGGGAGTGGTTCGACCCGGACGGCGCCGACGTCGTGACCTGCCGCCAGGCGTTCACGCTGCTGTGGCAGGCGCTGCGCCGGCACTGGGACGACGCGGTACTGATGGGCTCGCCGTCGCAGACGGGCCGGGACCTGTGGTCGCGCACCATCCCGACCACGGGCAAGTGGGCCGGTGGCTACCCGGTTCTCAGCGAGGAGCTGCGGGGCCTGCTGCACGCCACCGGCGGGCAGGGCCGCACCGAGCTGATCCTGCCCCCGCGCGTGCCGGAGCATTTGCCCGCCCTGGTCGAGTACGACCGCACCTTCGCGTACTCCAAGCACTTGTGGAAGTCGCCGGTCGGTGTGCCGCGCCGGATCACCGCCGCCGCGTTCGCCGCGATGACCGAGGCGGAGCAGACCAAGGCGCTGATGTCCTGCTCGCACTGGAATGTGCGCGTGACGGTCCCGGCCGGTTGGAACCACGTCGGCCTGCTGCCCGCCCCGGTGACCGGGGACCGCGCCTGGATCTACCCGGCCACACCGGGCACGACGTTCACCACCTGGGCGGGCGGCGCGGAGATCCACCTCGCCCTGTCGAACCACATCGCACCGTGGCGGATCGAGGTCCTCGGCGGCCTGCTCTTCGAGGACGGCAAGCCGCTCGACGAGTGGGGCAAGCGCCTCAAGGCCGCGTGGGCGGACCTGACCAACCTCTCCAAGCTGCACGGGGACGAGCGCCAGCGCCAGGCGGCCTACCTCGCCTCCCGCGCGGTCCGCTCGGTACTGCTGTTCGGCCTGGGCGGCTTCGCGCAGCGCCCGCGGCTGGTCTCCGGCACCACCCCGCTCGGCGAGACCCTCCCGGCCGGGGTGGAGATCCTCGGCCAGGACGACCAGGTGGTCACCTGGCAGCGCCAGGCCGGCTTCTCCCGCGACCCGTACGCGCACCCCGAGTGGGCCGCCTACGTGTGGTCCGGGGCACGGGCGGCGTTGCTGGACATGAAGTACCGCCAGGGCAAGGAGGTCATCGGCTACGCCGGTGCCCTGCACGCGAAGCCCGGCACGGTCGTGTACTTCGGCACGGACGGCATCGCCCTGACGGAGCGCCAGCCCTGGCCGTACCGGGGCGAGCCCGGCGACTACCTGCTCAAGGGCCACCTGAGCGGCCCGGTGGAGCACCCGACCAGCCAGGAGCAGTACCTCAAGCTGCGCGGCCTGGGCCGCGCCGAACTCGCCGAGAAGGGAGCTGACCAGTGAGCCCGGCTGACCCGAACAACCCGAACGAGGCCGCCCGGTTGACCCAGGAGTTGCTGGACGCGGGCTACAGCAAGCGGAAGGTCGCCAGGATGCTGGGCCGCGACACCTCGCTGGTCTCGCAGTTTTTCACCAAGGGCAAGGGCGCGAGCATGGTCGGCGCGTTGCGCCAGCTGGTCCGGGCGGTGCGGGGCGGCGAGCGCGACGAGGAGGCCCTGTCCGGGATCGCCGAGGCGAACACCAAGCGGCGCACCACCAAGACCGGTCAGAAGGCCCGGACGCGGCAGAAGGACACGGTCGGCGAGGCGGGCGGGTCGATGGCTGGCCGGGCTGGGAAGCAGGCCATCAAGTCGGGCGCATCCCACCTCGCGCCCGTGGTCCACGAGACCGGCCTGGCCGGCGGCCGCCTGGCGTTCACGGTCCGGATGAAGGCCGATCAGTACGTCTACAGCGCGGGCTCGGAGAAGGACTCCGGCGGGGTGCGCCGCGGCTTCATCCCCCGTTCCGACGGCACCGAGGAGCGCACCTACGGCTCCGCCAGCACCGGCGGGTTCGACGCCGCCGAGTGGTCTCAGCGGGTCGCGGACCACCACGGCGACGTGACCGAGGCGATGCGGGAGTGGCTGGTGGAGACCGGCCGCGCCGTCGAGGACGCCGACATCGCCTACCTGGAAGTCCGCGGTTGGGTGCCGCCCGAGCAGCAGTAGAGAGTCCGGTCGGCCTCTCCCCATCCATGACCTGGCCCCGGGGAGAGGCCGCCCGCCCCGACCCTTCCACAGCACCGCCCGCCTTGCCCCGCCGTCTCAGCATCCGAAGGAGAAGCACCGCCGTGGAGACCACCACCGCCACCGCCGAGCAGAACGTGCCGGCCGCGTTCCGCGCCGCATCCGGGCAGCCGGTCCCGGCGCAGCCGTCCGGCACCGCCGCGGTGAACCCGCTGCCGCTGCATTGGTTCCAGAAGGACGCCGTCGCGGCCGCGGTGCGCGAGGTGAAGGACGGTGGCCGCGCCACGGTGGTCGCCGCGACCGGCTCCGGCAAGACGCTGATCGCGGCCGGCTGCGCCCGGCGCGTGGCGGCGAAGGGCCGGGTGCTGGTGCTGGTGCCGACGATTGAGCTGCTGGAGCAGACCGCCGAAGCGTGGTCGCTGCGGGGCGGGCGCCGGGGGCTGGCTGTCGCGGCCTGTTCGCGGGATGAGGCGCTGGAGAGTGCGGAGGCGGGCGGCCGCGTCCACGCCCAGGTGACCACCCAGGCCCCGCGGATCGCCGACCTGGTCGCCAAGGAGAAGGCCGGCGAACCCGTCACCGTGTACGCCACCTACGCCTCGCTGGAGCGCATCGTCCAGGCCCACCAGCTGTACGGCCTGCCCGAGTGGGACCTGGTCGTGATCGACGAGGCCCACCGCACGGCCGGCGCCGAAGGGAAGGCGTGGGCCGCGATCCACGCAGACGACCAGGTCCCGGCGAAGCGACGGCTGTACTTCACCGCCACCCCGCGGATCGCCGACGACCGGCGCGCGAAGGACGGCCTGGCCGACCTCACCGACGCCGACGGCCAGGCGCTGCCCGTGCTCTGCTCCATGGACTCGGAGGAGATCTACGGCAAGGTCTGTTTCACCTGGACCCTCGGGCAGGGGATTGAGCACGGCTACCTTGCCGACTACCGGGTGCTCGTGCCGGTGGTCACCGACGAGGACTTGCGTGAGCTGCTGAACCTCCCGGCCGTCGCCGACCTGCGTTCCCAGCGCAGCAACGAGGAGCTGCTGCGCCTGGCCCTGCAGATCGCGGTGCTGCGCGCGGTCGCCGACCTCGGCCTGCGCCGCGTGATCACGTTCCACTCCCGGGTGTCGGCCGCCCGCGAGTTCGCCAGCAGCCTGCTGGAGACCTCCGAGCTGCTGCCCGACGCGGAGCGCCCGGAGCGGATCTGGGCGAAGGCGGTGGCCGGCACCGACCGCCTCAAGGACCGCCGGGCCGCGTTCGCCGACTTCAAGGCCCACACCGGCGACGACGGCGAGGAGTGCGGCATCCTCTGCAACAGCCGACTCCTGACGGAAGGAATCGACGTCAGAAGCGTGGACGCCATCTGCTTCGCGGACCCGAAGTCGAGCGTCATCGACATCGTCCAGGCAGTCGGCCGCGCGCTGCGCCAGTCCTACCGCGAAGGCAAGGTCTCCTGGGTCATCATCCCGGTCTACCTCCCGACGCCAGAGGTCGGCGACGACACCGCCACCACGCACCCGGCCGAGGTCCACGACGCCGGCGAAGCCGTGAAGGCCGAGGCCGACGCCGAGATCGAGTCCTCCTCCTTCCGCACCATCTGGCGGGTCCTGCGCGCCCTCGCTGCCCACGACGCCCGGGTGGTCGGCCGGATCACCGAGCTGCGCGCCAGCCGCTCCCAGGGCACCGCGCACACCACCACGACCACGGTCACCCCCGAGGCCGGGGAGGGCGAGCAGCAGCTGGCCCCGGTGGAGTCGCCGATCGAGTGGCTGCGGATCAACGCCCGGCACCACGCGGCCCGGATCCTCCAGACCGTCAAGCTGCGCGCCTTCAACCCGCGCGCGGTCGAGTGGCAGCGGATGCACGCGGTCGCCGCCGTCTTCCATCTCCAGCACGGCCACCTCGACCCCACCGACAAGGCGAAGCACGGCGAGCTGATCTCCTGGCTCACCCGCCAGCGCCACCTGAACGGCCAGGGCCTGCTTGATGCCGCCCGGGTCAGCGAGCTGGACGCGCTCGGCATGATCTGGTCGAAGAACGCCAACGCCTGGGAACGCGGGGCCGCCTACGCCGCCGCCTTCCACCACCAGCACGGCCACCTGGCCATCCCGGCCACCGCGAAGCTGGACGACTACGCGGTGGGCGCGTGGATGCGCCGCCAGCGCAAGGCCGCGGGCCTCACCAAGGACCAGGTCGCCAAGCTCGACGCGCTGGACGAGCTGTGGCGCCTGGAGCCGGACTGGAATCGCTCCTACCGCCGCCTGCTCGCCTACCTCGCCGCCGGCGGCACCCTCGACGGCCCTGCCAACCGCACCGGCGGCGAGGCAGACCCGACCTTCCGGCCCGGCACCTGGCTGCGCAAGCAGGACAAGGCCCGCACCGACGGCAAGCTGACCGACCACCAGGCCGCGCTCCTGGACGCGCTCACCCGGCACGCCGAGACCGTCACCGGCTGACCCGCCCCGCAAGATCCCGCCGTCCCGGCCCACCAGGCCGGGACGGCCGTCGCACCTCGTTCCCGACTTCCGGAGGCACCGCGCGATGACCGACACCACCCGCCCCGACCCGGCCCGCACCGCCGCGCCCGATCGGCTGGAGCTGGCCCTGTACAGCAGCCAGCCCGCGCCCGCCGACCGGGACCTGGGCCGACCGATCCTCGACTCCCCGCTGGTGCGCGGCACGATGTGGCTGCGCTGGACCGGCCACGACGGCATCCGCACCCTTCACCACGGCGCCGGCCTGGCCCGCGGCTGGGTGGAGAAGGACGTGGACGGCCTGGACGGCTGGGTGGCCTTGGTCGAGGGCCGGATCGTCCGCAGCGCCCGCCAGGGCCTCGCCGTGACGGAGCCCGTCGTGCACGCCGAGGCGTGGGAGGCCGGCGCGACGCTGCACGCCGCCCTCGCCCAGCACCCCGCCAAGGCCGACCAGTACGACCCGTTCGCCGAGGAGGGCGAGGACGAGCCCGACGACCAGGCGCACGGGCTGCTCGGCGCCGCCCGCAGCCGGGTCCGCCGCCAGGCGGCCGGGATGACCCTGGAGAGCCTCCAGCAGGCCCTGCACCGGGCCCGGGACGACGAGCGCGCCGCCGACCGCCACGCTGACGCCGGAGACGAAGCCGCCTTCGCCACCGCGGCCGACACCTGCGCCGAATGGCAGCGCGTACGCGACCACACCGCCGAAACCCGGGCCGAGCGCTACGACCCCGACCACGACACCGCCCTCCAGCACGCGCTGCGCCGTGAGCGCCACCAGCAGGACGTCGCCGGATGCGCCCGCGAGGCCGCCCACCAGGCCCGCCAGACCACCGACGTTGCCCATCGCCGCCTCGCCGGCACCGCCGCCCAGCCCCTCTACACCGCCCTCGACCGCGCCGGCCTCTACAACTTGAGCGACGACGACCACCAGGCCGTCCGCGAACTCACCCAGCACCTCGACCCCGCCACGCTGCGCCAGGTCATGAGCTGGCTGGAGCGCACCCGCACCGCAGCCCTCGCACTGCGCGGCACCGAGCCGGCCCGGCCCGTCATGCGCCGCAGGTTCTGACAAGCCACAAGGCGCCGGTCACCACCAGGTGGCCGGCGCCTTGTGCTGTGCCTGCCGCAGCAGGCGCTCGGGTTCAGAGGGTCCTGAGCGCCTCTTCGGTAGTGGCGGCTTGGATGAAGGCCTCGATGTCGACATCGAGGGGGAGGGCGTCAGGGTCGCCACCGCCCCAACGGATGTTGGAGGCGAGCCAGCCGCCGGTGAAGGCGGTCGGGATGCCGTACCGGTTGAGGGCCGTGTAGGCGATCACGCCGTAGGCGACGGAGGCCGTCTCCTTCTGCTTCGAGAGCAGCCACCGCAGCGACCACGCGAGGTACATCGAGGCGTCAGGTGCCATGATTCGCGCGCCCGTGAAGTCAGGCCGCTCCTTCGCCCAGCGCTCGCGTACTTCGGTCGTCAGGTCGTCGGTCAGGGACTGGAGCGCCGAGTCCTCGATCAGGTCGCGGAAGGTGGACAACGGGATCTCGGCGGTCTGCTGGTCGAACATGGAGTGCGCGAAGTCGCGGCCGATCACGCCTGGTCTCCGATCTCGTAGAGGTCCCGGCCGAGCAGCCGGTCAGGACCAGCGACAGCTGCTGCGGGCCCTGATCAGCGCTCGGACGATGCGGAGTGGTACCGCATGGACACGCTACGTTCCAGCAGGACCACTCCGGACGTAAACGAGCAGATTCACCAGGCGTGACCTTCCGCACCGATAGGCCATGAAATCGCCTCCCCCGCCGGGTTGTCTGGACCTTTGGTTGGACCTGTCGAGAGGTAGATCGCGTAGTGTTCGGCGGTCTGATCCATCACTCTCTGTCGCCAAAAGGCGGATGATGGGTGCGCCCGGGGCACCTGTCCGGCCGGAGCGGCATTCTCGACTTGAATTCGGGGTCAGGATTTCCTCTATCGGGATTTGCGAGTTGAGTTCAGGTAACGCCGTGAATTCTCCCCTGAATGGGGGGCTCGGAGGGTCCAGTGTTCGGTTCTGCTGGATCGTTCCCTTGTCCACAGGTCACTGGCCGGAGGCTGCGGGGCATGACGACCAGGACCTGCCCGGCGGTCTGCCGGGACCACACCGATCTGACCACCCGCCACCGGGGCTGTTGCCCTGTTGAGGCATACGGCACCGTCCGGGAGCAGCTCCTCGCCCTCCTCGGCGAGCACCTCGACGGTCAGCCTCTGTGTCTGGAGCGCGGGCTGCGCCTGGACAAGGCGACCGTCCAGGCGGTGCGGCGGCTGGCCTTCTGGCTGGACGTCAGGCCTGGCACCGTGTGGCGGCACGCCCGCGGCACCCGCTGGCCAGCCAGCGCCCGGCTGCGCCGCGCGGTGGGGTACCGGCTGCGGCAGGAGTTCTGTGTGGTCGAGCTGATCGAGCAAGAGGCACGGCGAGCCAAGGAAGCGGTGTGGGATGCCCGTCGGCGGGCGGCTCGGGAGTAGTCGGTGTGCTGTCGCGTTGCCTGTCGCGATGGGGTGCTGTCGCGTGCTGTGACGTGGGCGGATACCGCTGTTCCCCTGTGTGTGGTCTGGGCGCGACAGGTGGGTGGGACAGGTGCCGGGGCGCGGGCCGCGGCTGGTGCTCGGTGGTGGCCGTCTCCGGGTGTCGACGGCCGCCAGGTGCTGGCGGTCCTGGCCGCCGTCCGAGGCGCTGTCCGGGGCGGCGGGGCAGGGCCGGGACGGCGGCCGCCGGGGAGGCCGGCCTTGTCGGGCGGCCTGGTCCTGGTGGTGGTGCTCGGCGGCGGGGTGCAACGCGGGGGTGCAACGCGGTGTTGCGGTGGGGTGCAACATGGGGCTGTGTTGCGGGTCTGACCTGGTGTTATGTGGCTGGGGGCGGGGGCGGGTGGGTGTGTTGCACTTCGTGTTGCACCGGGCTGGGCCGGTTGGCCGGCCTCGACGGCCCGCCCGCGTCGCCCGGTGTCGCGCTCCGCTGCCGGGCCCTGGCCGCCGTCCTGGTCGGCCGTCAGGCCGTCCTGCTGCGCCCGTCCCGGCCGCCAGCGGCCCGTCCGTGCCCGTCTCGGCCGTCCGGCCGCTGTGCCCGTGCCCGGCTGCCCGGTGCCGCGCCCCGCTGCGCCTCGCCCTGGCCGCCGTCCTGGTCCGGTGTTCGGTTTGGTGTCGCTGCTCCGGGAATTGCCCGGGTGACGCTTGGCGGGATTTCCTGGGCGGTCTGGAAGGGCGGTCGCCGTGTCGGCGTGGAGGGCCGTAGGCCCCTTTCCGGTGTGCCTGAATGCGATTCCTCACCGCTGCGCCACGCAAGGCTTTCCGATTGCCGCCTGAAAGAGAGTGGAAAGAAATTCGCATTCTCGCCTGGAGCGCAGCCGGATAGAGCCGGGATGGACGGTTGCCGCGAGGTTGCCCGTTCACGTCCCGCGCCCGTCCGGGGACCGGTAGGATAGGGCTGCACGGAAGTCGGGGAAACGCCGCCGGATTCGCTTCGGATTCCGGCCGGGAGTCCGCGGTCGGGGGCCCGTCAGGGACCGCTGCGCGGGGCGCCCGTGAGGGCCCGCCACAGGGGCCGGGGAGGCCCGAGCCGGACTGGAGGCCCACCGGCGCCCTCCGAGGGCCGCAGGCCCCGCCCCAGGGGCGCCGGATGGGCCGCCAGCCCAGCAACCAGGCGGCGGACCGGCCACCGGCCGGGACCGGGGGAGGCCCCCCGGGGGTGGGGTTGTGACTGATACCGGAAGTCCGCGACACATCGTCAACGACGAGGGGCCGCAGGCCCCGGCCGGCACCCCGCCCGCCCGGAGGGATGGGCTACTACCCGAATTCCGCGTCACATCGTCAACGCCCACCCCCGGGCGCAGCCCGGGAAACCCTGCCAGCCAATCGGCCCGTAGGGCCGTGAAAACACCGGCCCAACAAGACTGGAAAGCCGACCGATTGACGGGCCGTAGGCTCGGGGAAAAGCCATCGGAAAGGCGGAGCGCAGCGACGCCCGACGCCCGCCGCGACGGCGCGTGCCGCGCCTTCGAATTCGCCGCAGGCGAATTCCCTCAACCACCCACCATCCGCCGAGGCGCAGCCGAGGCCACACCACGCACGGTGACGCCGTAGGCGGCACCCCCCGGCTGACGCCGCGTCAGCGGCGCCCCGGCCGCCAGGCCGGGGGTAAGGCCCTTTAGGGCCT
>NZ_JBHXEM010000034.1:0-5742 GCF_042724755.1 Kitasatospora sp. NPDC127067
GCCGGGGTAGGAGAAGTCCTCGACGGCCGGCGGTGCGGCGGAGTTGTCGGCGGGGGTGGTGTCGGCGGCGGCGATCGCGGTGGCGCCGCCGAGGGTCGCGGCGGTCACCGCGGCGGTGGCCAGCCAGCGGCGCGCGGTGGTGGTGCGCAGGGCGGTGTGGGTCACCTGGGGCTCCATCGGAAGGTGAGCGGGGCGGGCGCGGGTCAGCCGGTGACGCGAAGTTCGAGCAGGGTGGTGGGCTTGCCGCTGCCGTTGCCGCTGCCGATCCCGACCGGGACGGCGGTGCCCTTGGCGATGTCGATGCTCTGGGAGGCGCCCTCGCTGGTGAGCTTGGCGTTGACCGAGTAGTCGTCGGTGCGGATCCGGAACACGTTGGGCACCTCGACGGCGAGGTAGCCGGTGGTACCGGTGGCGCGGAAGCAGATCTGGTTGCCCTTGTCGTTGGGCAGGTCCCAGCTGAGCACGCTGATCTGGTCGTCGACGGCGCAGTCGGACAGCACGATGTGGCCGTCGCCGCGCAGCAGCTTCACGTTGGGGTACGGGGCCGGGCCGGGGTGGACGAAGTCCTCGACGGCCACCGGCGCGGCCGAGTTGTCCGCCGGGGTGCCGTCGGCGGAGGCGATCGCCGTGACGCCGAGCGTGGCGGCCGCGGCGACGGCGCCGCCAACGAGCCAGCGGGACATGCGCTTTGACATGAGTATTCCTCTTCGTTCGTTTGATGTTGCCCTGGTCGACAGATCGCCGGAATGGGACGAAGACCCCGGATGGAAGGCGAACCGACATGATGCGATGAAGCGTCATGAATGGCGGGAACAAGGGTTGAAGGCCACTTGACCACCCCTGTGACCATCGGCGGAAACCGCCCCATCGAACCAGATCGACTGAGCCCGCGCCAAGACCCTTTTTGCAGCTCAGGCAGGCAAGTTGTCATGATTTGGAATGCATTTGATCACATGCTGACGGTGCGACACCTTTGCCGAATTATGAGCCCACTGAGGCAGTTTGACTCCTTGACCGCTCTTCAACTCTTTGACTTCGTGAGCGTTCTGTTGGACCGTCATTTATCGTGGGGATCTGCTGCGGCCGGGATTCGGCCGATGTCGACAGTGGAGGTTTCCCGTGCGTCAATCGATATCCCGCTCACGACGGCGAGGGAGGGGAGGGCCGCCGCTGTTGGGCAGGCTCTCCCTGAGCCTGCTGCCACTGGCCCTCACGGCCGGACTGGTCGGGGCCGGCGTGCCGAGCGCCGCCGCAGGGACGGTCGGCGGAGAGGTCCAGCCGAGCGACCGCCAACGCGCCGTTCAGGCGTGGCTCAACAGCGGCCCCCGGCTCCACGCACTCGCCGAGGCCGCGCTCGCGGGCTCCGACCAGGACGTGAAGCGCTTCCTGGACACCGAGTTCGCCGCGGCGCAGAACGCGGACGACCTGCTCACCGCCACGCAGATCTCCAGCGTGGGCGGGCCCAAGGTCCGCGAGGCCGCCGACAAGGCCATCGACGGGACGGCCGCGGACCGACGCGCCTTCCTGGAGGGCGGCTGGCAGTCGGCCCTCGACGCGGACCGGCGGCTGTGGATCACCCGGATCACCGACCCCGCGATGGGCGCCGGACGGAGTCTCCAGGCCGCGGGCGACGCCGCACTGCGCAGCAACACCAGTGACGACCTGCAGCGGTTCCTGACCGAGGGCCAGTTCCCGGCGAAGGACGCCGACGACCGGGTCAAGCTGGTCCAGATCCTCAGCTCCGGTGGCCCCAACGTCCAGGCCGCGGCGCGTCTCGCGCTGAACGGCACGATCCAGGACGTGCGCGACTTCCTCGCCGTCGGCCGGTACATCGCGCAGAGCCGTGACCAGGAGCGCGCGAGCATCGCACAGCTGGCGCAGCAGGCCAAGGACGCGAGCGCCCAGGCGGCCCAGGAGACGGCCGCGGCCATCGAGGCCAAGGACACGGCGGTCCACGAGGCGCAGAAGGCTATGGAGGCCGCCGCGCGGGCCGCGTCCGAGACCCAGCAGGCCGGCAACGACGCGGCCAAGGCCACCGCCGCCGCGAACGACGCCGCCAGTGCGGCAGACCGCGCGGGTGCCGCGGCGAAGACGGCGATGGCGGCCGCGCGTGCGGCCAACGCGGGTGCGCGAGCGGCTGCCTACGCGGCGTCGAACGCGGCGGCGGCCGCGGCGGGTGCCCAGCGGGCCGCGGCGAACGCGCGGACGGCGGCCGCGGCCGCGGCCGGTGACGCGACCAAGGCGCACGAGGCGCGGGTGGCGGCGGACGCCGCCGACGCCGCGTCCAAGATCGCCGCGGACGCGAACGCCACGCTCGTCAAGGCGAACGAGGCCGCCAAGAGCAGCAAGGACGCGGCGGGTGCCGCGCTCAGTGCCAAGGGCAACGCCGATGCCGCGGCGGGTTCGGCCGAGCAGGCCGGCGACTACGCGGACAACGCGGGCGGCCAGTCGGCGAAGGCCAAGCAGGCCGCGGCGGCGACGCGCCGCTCGGCCGCCGAGGCCGGCCGTGCCGCCGCCGCCTCCCAGCAGCTGGCGGCCGAGGCCGTCACGAAGGCCGACGCGGCCGCGGCGCTCCTGAGGTCCGCGGGCGAGCACGCCGCAGCGGCGGCGCAGGCCGCCCGGGACGCCGCCGACCACGCCGGCCAGAGCAGCAACGCCGCGCAGGAGTCCACCGACCACGCGAACGCCGCCTCCGGCTTCGCCACGGACGCCCAGACCGCGGTCGACAAGGCCAACGAGATCCAGGACCTGGCCCGCCGCACCGAGGCCGAGGACCTGACCAACCGCACCGCGGCGGCTGTGGAGAAGGCCCGCAAGGCCAAGGCCGACCAGGCCGACAAGCAGGCGCAGACCGACCAGGCCGCCCAGGACGTCCAGAAGGCGAAGGCCGAGGCCGACCGCCTCGCCGCCCTGGCCAACCAGCCCGGCGCCACCCCGGCGCAGGTCGCCACCGACGGCCGCAAGCTCGCCCTCGTCTCCCGCAAGATGTCGAGCACGTGGGGGTCGGCGGCGGCCGACGCGGCTCTCACCGGCAACGACGCCGCCGTGTTCTCCTACCTCAGGACGGGCCGCAAGCAGGCCGAGGAGCACGACGCCCGCGACCGAGCCACCAAGATCTACGGGGACTCGGAGAGCGACGGGGTCCGCACCGCCGCCTACACCGCGCTCCAGGGCACCACGGACCAGGTCAACGCCTTCCTGGCCAGTGGTCAGTTCGATGCCGCGGCGCCGGAGAACCGGCTGACGATCACCCGCGTCAGCGACAGCGCCGGCCCCGCGGTCAAGGCCGCCGCGGACGCCGCGCTGCGGGTCAACACCCCCGCCGCGCTGCGGGACTTCCTCGGCAAGGGCCTGGCCGACGCGCAGGCCGCCGACGACCGCCTCGTCGCCACCCGGCTGGAGGACGCCCCGGACACCGAGCCCGAGCTCAAGGCCGCGGCCAAGGTGGCCCTCGAAGGCCCCGTCCAGGACCTGCGCACCTTCGTGGCCCAGGGCCAGTTCACCGCCCAGCAGAAGGACCGGCTCACCGCCGTCCACGTCGCCGACGTCAAGGGCCTGATCGCCGAGGCCACCGCCGCCGCCGCGACCGCCCAGAAGAACGCGGCCACGGCCCAGGCCGCCGCCGCCACCGCCCGCGGCGCCGCCGCCGAGGCCAACGGCTACGCCGCCCAGGCCCAGGCCTCGGCCAACACCGCCGCCGACTACGTCACCAAGGCCCAGGCCGCCGCCGACGCCGCCCAGGCCGACGCCGCCAGGGCCGCAGCGGCCGCCAAGAGCGCGAACGCCGCCAAGGCCTCCGCCAACCGCGACGCCGCCAAGGCCGTCTACTCCGCCAACCAGGCCGAACAGTCGGCCCGGCAGGCTCGCTGGTCGGCGGCCGAAGCCAACGAGTCCGCGAGCGCCGCCCGCAGCTCCGCCGAGGCGGCCGGTCAGGACGCGACGGCCGCCCAGACCGCCGCCGACAACGCCCACGCGACCTACGAGACGCGGCGGGACGCCGAGGAGAAGGCCCGGCTCGCCAGGCTGGAGGCGGAGCGCAAGGAGGCCGAGAAGCAGGCCCAGGCCGCGAAGGAGAAGCAGGACTCGATCGCGGCGATCGAGGAGGAGATCAAGAAGGCGAAGGAGGACAGCGAGAACGTCAGCTACCTCTACCACCTCTTCTCCGAGAGCATCCACCTCACCCTCGACGTCATCGGCGGTGCGGGCGGCGTCATCGCCCCCGGCCTCGCCGACATCGCGGACCTCGTCAACTGCGCCTACTACGCGGTCGAGGGCCGCACCACCGACGCGGTCACCTCCTGCATCGGCGCGATCCCCTTCATCGGTGACGGTGCCGCCGTCGCCAAGCTCGCCCAGTGGGCCAAGAAGTTCGGCTCCTGGGGCGAGAAGGCCGTCGAGTTCATCAAGAAGCTCGTCACCCGTCTTCCTCCGCCGACCTGCCCGCTGAACAGCTTCCCGGCCGGTACCCGCGTCCTGATGGCCGACGGCTCCACCCGCGCCATCGAGACCGTCCAGGTCGGCGACGAGGTCCTCGCCACCGACCCCACCACCGGAGTCGCCGGTCCCCGTCGGGTGTCGGCCACCATCTACACCCCGGACGACCGCGACTTCACCGACATCTCCCTGGGTGCCGGACAGTCCCTGACCAGCACCGGCCACCACCCCTTCTGGTCCGAGAACCGGAAGTCCTGGACCGATGCCGCCGACCTCAGGACCGGCGACGAACTGCGCGACCCCGCCGGACAGCCCCGGCGCATCGAGGACGTCCGGAACTGGAACACCCTCCAGCCCGCCTACAACCTCACCGTCGAGGACCTCCACACGTACTACGTGCTGGCCGGCGACCTGCCGGTCCTGGTCCACAACACGACGAACTACTGCCCGAAGCGTCTCGCCCTCGGTCTCAGCGAAACCCTGGACGGCAAGGACCTGATGAGCCCGTTCACCAAGCTCACCAAGTCCGAGTCGTTCATGACCTTCCCCGACGGCACGGACTGGAAGCAGACCGTCCGTGACGCGCTCGCCCCGGGGAAGGACACCGCAATCGTCTTCAACCTCACCGGCTTCGGGAAGGATCTGGCACGGGAGTGGGCCGCGGCACAGGAGGGGATGGCGGTTCCCGTGCAGCCCTTCACGGGCTGGGAGCTGGCCATGATCAAGGCTGCGCCGAAGGAGGTACGGGATCGCGTGAAGTGGTACCTGGACGGTGTAGAGACGACGAGCCCCTTCGACTGAGACGAGCCCTTCGCATGACCAACGGGATGACGTTCCTGGCAGGTATCGACGATCTGCCCCTGCGGACCGGGCGGGCCTTCCGCCCCTGGTCCTACTCGGTGTCGCACCGCTGCCTGGTGCTACGGACCTGGGAGGACGACACGAAGCCGGCCCTGGAACTGGAGTTCAAGAACGTCTTGGCGATGAAGCTCCGACGGAGCTTCGACCAGCTGCACGTGTCCGAGGTCGTCGACGGGGTCCCCGAGATCGACGAATTCGCGGACATCTCGGACGAGGACCGCGAGTTCTTCCGGACCCTGCTGTTGTCCGGCGGCACCCACCAGGGGTTCGTCGTGTGCAGCCGCATGCAGCTCGTGACCCTGTGACACGACTCCGTTGATCCCGAGGTGTGAAGGCGTCCTGCCGGACCCGTCCGGCAGGACGCCTTTCCCGTCGGGCGTGGGGCCCCCCCCCAACACCCCGGGGGCGCGCCCCAAACCGAAAACCGCCGGGGGGGCCCCGGAGAGC
>NZ_JBHXEM010000034.1:5752-74873 GCF_042724755.1 Kitasatospora sp. NPDC127067
CAGCTGCACAGGGCGGCGTCGACCGCGTCGGCCACGCGCTGCTTGACGTCGGGTGACGGGGTGGTGGTCACCGCGACGTCGGCGGCGCGGCCGTCCTCGGTGGCGCCGCCGCGGGTGACGTAGCCCGGGATGGAGCCGCCGTGGCCCCAGTACAGGCCGCCGCAGGACAGCGGGCGGCCGGCGATGCCCAGCCCGTACCGGGCGCCCGGGCCCATGTACTCGGCGGGGACGGTGGTGCGCATCTGGGCGAGCTGCGCCGGGGGCAGCAGTTCGCCGCCGAGGAGGGCGAGGTAGAAGCGGTTGAGGTCGGTGTTGGTGGAGACCAGCGCTCCGGCGGTCCACGCCCAGGAGGGGTCCTCCTCGGTGACGTCCAGCGGGGCGCTGCCGGGCTGTTCGGTGAGGTAGCCGTGCGGGTGGCGTTCGTGGACGGACATGTCGCCCTGGACCGGGAAGTAGGTGTGGCGCAGGCCGATGCGGTCGATCACGCGCCGGGTGATCTCCTCGCCGGTGGGTCGGCCGGTGACCTTCTGGATGATCAGGCCGGCCACGACGTACCCGGTGTTGCTGTACTTCCAGCCGGTGCCGGGGGTGAAGTCGGGGGCCTGGCCGAGCGCGAGGTCGAGCAGCTCGCGCGGCTCGTAGTACCGGGTGGCCTCCTGGTCGCCCAGCAGCGCGGTGTACTCGGGCAGGCCGTTGGTGTGCTGGAGGATCTGACGGACAGTGATGATCCGTCCGTCGGCGGGGGCGCGGCCGGCCGTGCCGCGGACGACCCCGGGCAGGTAGGTGTCGAGGGGGGCGTCCAGGTCGACCTTGCCCTCGGCCACGAGCTGCAGGACGACGGTGGCGGTGAACGACTTGGTGTTGCTGCCGACCCGGATCTGGCCGTCGACGGGCACCCGCGCTCCGGTCGTGAGGTCGCCGACCCCGGCGGTGAGGTTCCGGGTCCGGCCGTCGCGGTCGCGGACGGCGGCCAGTGCGCCCGGCACGCCGTCCTGGGCGACGAGCGCGTCGAGGCGCTGTTGGACGGGGTTCGGGCGGGCCGGCGCGGCGTGGGCGGACGCCGGGAGGGCGGCCGTGCCGAGTGCGGACGTGCCGAGTGCGACGGCGATGGCGATGGCGATGGCCGTGGCAACGGCTGACGCGCCGAGGCCGGGCGGGCGGGTGCGGGTACGGCTGCGGGTGCGGCTGCGGTGCTGGGCGGGCGGGTTCACGAGGCCTCTCCTCTCGCGGCCGCGGCCGCCGCCGGAAGGTTCCGGGTGCGGTCCGGACGGCGTGGCGACCGTGGTCCCGTCCAGGGCATCACGCGGAGCCCGGGGCGGTCGTCGGTGCGCAGGAGGAGAGGCGGCCGGGAACCTGCTTCCGACGGCGTATCACCATCCCTGAGGGAACCCCGAGGAGGCTTCCGGTGACACCCGCCCGCCCGGCGTCGGCGTCAGCAGCCGATGGAGCGCATGGTGACGCTGGTGAAGTGGGTGCCCGAGGGGGCGTAGAGGGTGATGGCGCGGGACTTGCCCTTGCCGCCGGCCCAGTCGCTGTCGACGCGGCCGCCGTTGGAGAGGTTGCCGCGCACGTACGGACAGCGGCCGTCCGCCTTGGTGTCGTGCACCGTGCCGACGACCTTGGTGTTGTAGTTGCACCACTTGCCGTTCGCGTAGCCCTCGCCGGAGCTGACGCTCCAGTTCTGGGTGCACGAGTCGGCGGGCGGCGCGGCGTGGGCGCCGGTGGCCGGGAGGAGCAGGGCGGCGAGGGTCAGAGCGGCTACGGCGGCTCCGGGGACGGCGAGACGGCGCTTGGACATGGCGGTACCTCCACACGGGTGCACGGTGGACATCCGGGCCGGGGCGTCGGGCGGCGCGCGGCGCACGACACGCGCGGCACGTCCGGCCGCCCGCCCGGCGGTTCTTCGAGCGTGACGTAGTCGAACAACCCTCGTCAACCCGGGAGTTGGGGGTGGAGGCGGGATGGTGTCCCTGGGGTACCGGGGCGGCCCGGGCGACCCAAGGGATACGTCCCGCACCATGGGGGTGGGGTCGCCGGCCCGGATCGGTGTACGAACCCAGTGCGGGGGTTCGGCCGCGGCAAGGGCGGGGAACGGCCTCCTCCCCCGCCCTCAGGCCCGGTCCTCCCGCTGCGCGCGGTGGGCGGCGACGCGGACGCGGGTGGCGCAGCGCGGGGTGCAGTAGCGCTGCGGGGTGCGGCGGCCGGTGTCGATGAAGAAGCGTTCGCAGCCCGGGGCGGCGCAGCGGCCCCAGGCGCAGCCGCCGCGTTCGCCGAGCCACAGGCCGAGGGCGAGGGCGGCGGTGGAGAGCAGCCAGTGGGTGAGGCCGGCGTCGGCGGGGGCGCGGGTGTGCAGGGACCAGGGCCGGCCGGGGAGGCGGACCAGGCGGGGCCGGGCCGGGTGGCGGTCGAGCAGGGCGTTGATCAGTTCGGCCGCCCGGTCCGGGTCGTCCGTGTCGAGGACGGCGATCACCTCGGCGGTGGCCTCGCGCAGTTCGCGGGCGTCGGCGTCGGTGAGCCGGAAGGGCGGGCCGCCGTGGCGGTCCAGGAGGGCCTGGAGTTCGGCGGCGCCCGCGCCGGGGTCCTCGCGGACGGTGTTCGCGAGCTCGGTGAGGAAGTGGAGACCGCGGGGGTTGCCGGCGTCGGTGTCCTGGGGCTTGGGCCCGGACTTGGACTCGGACTTGGGCTTGGGCTCGGGCGGGGGCGGGGAGTCGGAGCGGGCCATGGGTCTCCTCGGAATCTCGGAGGGGTTGCCGTCCGGACCATGGTAACTTCAAAAACACCCATTAGGCGTTACCGAGGAGTGGTGGCATGCAATTCCCGGAGACCACGTCCGTGCTCGTCGTCGGCGCGGGCCCGGTCGGCCTGACCCTGTCCGTCCTGCTGTCCGGCCACGGCGTGCCGCACCTGCTCGTCGAGGCGCACCCCGGCACCTCGCGCCACCCCAAGGCCCGCGGGGTGTCGGCCCGTTCGATGGAGGTCTTCCGGCGCTGCGGCCTGGAGGAGGAGATCCGGCGGGCCGGGCTCCCGGCCTCCCAGGTGTTCTTCTACCGGGGCCGCAACCTGGTCGACCCGGACTACGTCCGCACCGGCCTGGCCGGCGGCCCGGCGGAGAGCGCCGAGCGCACCCCCTCCCCGGGGCTGATCTGCTCGCAGGACGCCCTGGAGGCCGTCCTGCTGCGGCGCGCCCGCCGACTCGCCCCGGACGGCGTCCGGTTCGCCACCCGCCTGCTCTCCTACACCCAACGCGACGGACAAGTCCACGCCCTGCTGGAGGACCGGGACTCCGGCGAGCGCCGCACCGTGCGCGCCGACCGGCTGGTCGGCTGCGACGGCGCGTCGAGCACCGTCCGCGAGGCGGCCGGGATCGCGATGACGGGGCCGACCGGCCTCGGCCACTACCTGAGCGTCCGCTTCGAGGCTCCGCTCGGCGAGGTCGTCGCCGACCGCGCCAGCGCCTCGTACTTCCTCACCGAACCGGGTCGCGGCGGCTTCCTCGCCGTCGACAACGACCGGCAGTGGATCTACCAGCACCCGTACGATCCCGAAGGCGAGGACGCCGCCGCCCTGGCGGCCGACCACCGGGCGCTCGCCCGGCTGGTCCGGGACGCCGCCGGGCTTCCCGAGCTGGCGGTCACCGTCCAGGACACCATGACCTGGCGGATGGACGCCCACCTCGCCGACACCTACCGCCGCGCGCGGGTGCTGCTCGCGGGCGACGCCGCCCATGTGGTGCCGCCGACCGGCGGGCACGGCATGAACACCGGCATCGGCGACGCCGACAACCTCGCCTGGAAGCTCGCGGCGGTCACCGCCGGGACGGCCGGCGAGGCACTGCTGGACACCTACGAGGCCGAACGCCGCCCGGTGGCCCGGCAGGTCGTCGACATCTCGCTCGCCAACTCCCGCACCCGGGCCGGCTACCGGATCGACGACGAACTGCTGCTCACCGCCGCCTACCGCTCGACGGCGGTCCTCGCCGACCCGGCCGACCCCGCGCTCCCGCCCCTGGACCCCGGCCTCGCGGGCCTCGAACACCCCGACGGCACACCCGGCACCCGCCTGCCCCACCTGCGGCTCGCCGGCCCGCCCGGGGCCGCGTCCACCCTGGACCTGGTCGGGCCGGGCTTCACCCTCCTCACGGCCACCGGGGACGCGGCCTGGCGACGGCAGGCGGCCACCGCCGCGGCGGCGGGACTGCCGGTCACCGTGCACGCGCTGCCGGCACCCGACCGGTCCGGGCCCACCGGCCTCCCGCCCACCGGCGCCCTCCTCGTCCGCCCGGACGGCCACATCGCCTGGCGGGCGCGGCAAGCTCCCGCCGAGGACGGGCGGCTGCTCGCCGTCCTGCGACGGGTGCTGTCGACGGCGGGCGCGGGACATAGCGGATGACGATTTTGTGACGGACGGTCATAATGTGTCGGCCACAGGGGGGAAACAGCGCGGTCCTCCCCGCCGTCCTGCCCATTCCGCTCCTGCTCCGACCCCGGCCCCTGGCCTCCATGCGGGGTGAAGTACGCCTGCAGGACGGTAACTTCGGGCCCACCCCGGCCCCGGGGAGGATGCCAAGCAGCACCTCCGGTGGATGCCGCGGCCGGAAGCCCACCGGCAGACTCGGTGAGAGGGGGCGGCGACGCGCGCCCGACAGGGGAGGGACGCAGGCATGACGCCACATCCGCGCACATCGAGGGCCGGTATCCGCTCGGCCGCCGCACTCCTGGCCGTCACCGCGCTGCTCGGCGCCGGCGCCACGACGGGCTTCGCCGCGCCCTCCACCGGACTGCCGGTCGTGATCCAATCCGCCGATCAGGAGGGGGAGTTCCTTCCGGAGGGCGCCGATTCCGCCGCGCTGCGCACCACGCTGCGGGGCATCGTCGACGCCGGCTCCTCGGCCGCCGTCGGTGAGGTCCGCCAGGACGGGCGGACCGTCTGGCGCGGGCGCGCCGGGGTGGCCGACCCGGTCACCGGCGCGGCGGTGCCCGCGCGCGCCCGGTTCAGGATCGGCAGCGTCACCAAGACCTTCGTCGCCACCGTCGTGCTCCAGCTCTCCGCCGAGCGGCGCCTCGGCCTGGACGACCCGGTCGATGCCCGCCTTCCCGGCGCGGTGCCGAACGGCGCGGCCATCACCGTCCGCCAACTGCTCGACCACACAAGCGGGTTGTACAACTACACCGAAGCGCCCGGCATGGATCCCCAGGACGAGGACCAGTACCGCAGCTGGCTGGCCGGACCGCGCTGGCACACCTACCGGCCGGCCGACCTGCTCGCGCTCGCCAACGGCCGTACCCCGTACTTCCCGCCGGGGCAGGGCTGGCACTACTCCAACACCAACTACCTGCTCGCCGGCCTGCTCATCGAGAAGGTCACCGGCCGCCCCTGGCAGCGGGAGGTCGAGCAGCGGATCATCCGGCCACTGGGACTGCACGACACCACCATGCCCGGCCTGTCGCCGCTGCTGCCCGGCCCCCACGCCCACGGCTACGTGAAGCTCTCGACCGGGCCGGTGGACGTCACCGAGCTCAACCCGTCCGTCATGGGCGCCGCCGGGCAGGGCATCTCCAGCGCCGCCGACCTCAACCGGTTCATCGCCGCCCTCCTGGACGGCCGACTGCTGCGCCCCGCCGAACTCGCCGAGATGACCAGGACGGCGGACGCCGGACCGGGACGCGGCTACGGGCTGGGGCTGGCCCGCTTCGACACCCCGTGCGGGGTGTTCTGGGGCCACAGCGGAGACCTCCCCGGCTACTCGACGATGGCCGCCGGCACGGCCGACGGCCGACGCCAACTCGCGCTCTCCCACAACCCGTTCGACCGCTCCGACCCGCGCGCCGCCAAGACCGCCGTCACGGCCTTCCTCACCACGGCCGCCTGCGGGACCGCCCCCGGGCGGTGATCCGCGGCCCGGGCGCAGCAACCAGGGCGCAGCAACCAGCGCGCCAGCGGGCCGGGGCGCGGCAACCCAGGGTGCAACGGGCCGGGATCAGCGCCCGGTGGTGACGACCATGCGGAAGCGGGCCCGGCCGCCGGCCATCCTGGCCACCGCCGCCGCGGTCTCCTCCAGCGGCACCTCCTCGATCCACGCCCGGACGCCGGTGCGGGCGGCGAAGCGCAGGGTGTCCTCGGTGTCGACGGCGGTGCCCGAGGAGTGGCCGTAGACCCTCCGGTCCCCGGTGATCAGCTGCAGCGGGCTGATCGAGAGGGCGTCGGCGGAGACGCCGACGACGACGAGCTCGCCGCGCCGACCGAGCCCGTCGACGACGGCGGACATGGCGTCGGCGTTGGTGACCGTGGACAGGACCACCTTCGCGCCGCCGAGCGACCGCAGGGCCCCGGCGACGTCGCCGGCGGTGCTGTCGATGTAGTGCTCGGCGCCGAGCTCGTGCGCCAGCGGCTGCTTCTCCGCACCGCGGGCGATGGCCACCGTACGGAAGCCCATCGCGCGGGCGAACTGCACCCCCAGATGGCCGAGCCCACCCAGGCCCAGGACCGCGACCGTGTCCCCGGGCCCGGCGGCGGAGCGGCGCAGGGCGTTGAAGACGGTGATCCCGGCGCAGGCCAGCGGGGCCGCCTCGGCGGCGGTCAGCCCGTCGGGGATCGTGGCCAGGGCCATGGCCGGGACGACGACACTGTCGGCGTATCCGCCGGGGTAGGCCGCCCCGGGGACCTGCAGCTCGGGGCAGTGGATGCCGTCACCCGAACGGCAGGCGTCACAACGGCCGCAGCTGCCGCCGTACCAGCCGACGGCGACCCGGTCACCGACCTTCCAGCCCTCCACCCCCTCGCCGAGGGCGTCGATGCGGCCCGCGATCTCGTGACCGGGGGTGACCGGGAACGTCGTGCCCGGCAGGGCGCCACCGGCGATCAGGAGGTCGGAGTGGCAGACGCCGCACGCCTCGACGGTGACGCGCACCGCCCCGCGCCCCGGCTCGCGGACCGGCACCTCGGACAGTTCGGGCGCCGCCCCCGGGGCTGCGACCAGCACGGCGCGCTGCAGGCCGTCGGAGGAGGTGGACGAGGTGGCAGCCATGGTGGAGAACCCTTCCGTACGGAGTCGAAGGTCGAAAGGCCGAAGGCCGAAGGCCGGAAGTCGGAGGCCAAAGCCAGGCGGCAGGCGGCGGGCGTCAGGCGTCACACCCGCCTCGGCACTCCCACCAGCTTCGTCCCTCCGCCGCCGTTTGTCCGCGCACGCCCGCCGCACCGACTCCCCGGCCCGGCGGGCGTCATCGGGCGAAAGGCCGCACCGTCGGTGCCCCGGCCGCGAGAATGTGGTCCGCGTCCCGCCGGGAACGGCCCCGACCCCGAGGAAGGCTTGTGATGACGCAGAGCGCACCCGACTTCGCCGAACTGCTGAGGGGCGCCACGCGCTCCGCCGTGCACCTGGAGATGCGCGACTCCTACTCGGTCGGCGAGGAGGTCGAGCCCTTCGACCGCTTCAGGAGAACCGGCGAGGTGGACAACGACCCGAACAAGTCGTTCTGGCCGACGTGGATCCCCCTGGTGGAGGATGCCGTCTCCCGGGGTGTCGTCCTGCGCCGCGCCCGGATCGTCTCGGAGCCGGTGACCGACTACATCAGGTACGAGCATGCCGTCACCCCCGTCAACCTCGCGGCCGGCGAACAGGTCCGCTGGCTTCCCCGGAGCCGGGCATCGACCATCGCCCTCCCGGGCAACGACTTCTGGCTGATCGACCGGCGACTGGTGCTCTTCCACTGGTTCACGGGCGACGGTGACTGGGCGGGCCACGCCTTCACGGAGGACCGGGCCGCGGTGGACCTCTGCTCCGCGGCCTTCGAAGCCGTCTGGGCGGCGGGCGTCCCCCACGAGAAGTTCACCGTCGAGTAGTCCACCGTCGCGTAGTCCACCGTCGAGAGGTTCACCGCCGAGAGGTTCACCGTCCGACGCCACGGGCACCGGACGCCTGCCGCGCCTCTCTCCGAGGCGCGGCGGGCGAGGTGCGCGGTTCTCAGTGCCGGTGGTGGTTGTCGGGTTGGGCGGGGTCGCCGGGGTGTTCCAGGCCTTCGACCAGGGTGAGGCGGCGGGCGCGTGCGTGGTCGAGCCAGCGGACGAAGGCGGCGCGGCGGGCGGCGGCGCGGAGGGTCGGGGCGGGGTCGGGGGGCTCCGGGGGCGTGGTCACGGTGAGCAGGGCGGCTGTCCAGGGGCCGGCGGTGACCCATGTGCCGGGCGGGGCGGTGCGGAGGGCTTCGGCGAGGGCGGTCGGGAGGGTGTCCGGGTCGGCCTCCAGTTCGCCGTCGGGGAGGGCGAGGTGCCAGCGCTCCGCCGGTGGGCGGGTGGTCATGGTGCGGTAGTGGGCGATGTCGGCGGGTGAGGGTTCGACGTCGGCGGTGACGGCCGCGTAGACGGCGCGGACGGCCGGGTTGCCCTCGAAGGCGGCCGCCGTGATGGAGCCGAGTTCGACGGCGGCCTGCTGGTCGAGGCGGGCGGGGGCGTAGGGGCCGTCGAGGCGGGCGGGGCCGTCGGGGGCCACGGGCAGCCGGCGTTCGACGGCGACCGCCTCGCACAGCGCCTCGGTCAGCAGGACCTGGGCGACCCACCGGGTGAGCTGGCGGTCCTCCGAACTGCCGGGCTGCGGCAGGGCGGTGGCGCGCGGGCCGTTCCGCAGGGCGGCGAGGCGGTGGTCGAGTGCCGTCCGCGGGAGCGGGCGTCCGTCGAGCAGGCCGAGCGCGGTCATGCCTCCACCACCAGGGCGACGGTCGGGGCGTACTGGCAGCGGCCGAACCACATGACCTTGGCGAGGGCCCAGTACGAGCCCGGGTCGGTGGATTCGGGGACGGCGACGGGGAAGTCGACGGTCGTGGCGGTTCCGGCCGGGGCGGTGAAGCCGCGGACGGGGTCGGCGACGGCCTCCCAGGTGCCCCACGGGGAGACGAGCTGGAGTTCTCCGCGGATCTCGCCGCGCGTGCGGTTGGTGAGGACGAGGGACAGGGTGGCCCGGCCGCCGGGGGCCACGCGCAGGGTCTCGGTGGAGACCTGGACGTCCAGCCCGGTGTCGCGGCCGGTGGTGGCCTCGGTGCCCTGGGCGATCGTCCAGTCCTCGGGAGTGTCGCCGGGTGCGGGGAGGAGGTCGGGCAGTTCGCCGACGGCGATGGTCACCACGTCCTCGATCCGCTGGCCGTCGTGCTCGATGCGGACGGCGGCGAAGTACAGCCCGGGCTCGGCCCCGGCCGGCGGGGTGACGGTGACCGGGAAGCGCAGGTGCCCGCCGGCCTCCAGCCGGTACGGGCGGCTGCCGAGGCCCGTCGTCCAGCCCTCGGGCGGCAGCACGACGGCCGTGCCCTCGACGGCGGCATCGCGGAGCTGGGAGGAGAGCGCGACCGACAGCGTCACCGGCTCCCCCGCCGTTCGCAGCAGACCGGGCGAGGCGCCGACGGACACCGGCAGGTAGCCGAGCGGGGCCGGGCCCCGGTTGTGGAGCCAGTAGCGGGCGTGGACGGGCTGGGCGGGCTCCGCGGTCGGGCCGAGGTCCGTCGCGGCCGCCGGGGCCGTGACGGCCGGGGTCGCGAGCAGGGTGGCGATCTGCGAACCGGCGAGGTCGAGAGCGGAGTCGCCGGAGGGAAGCGGTCGTTCCAGCAGGTCCGCGGCCCGGATCTCGCCCAGGCCGAGCGCGCCGACGAGCCGCGCCGTGCGCCCGAGGCCGGTGGATTCGACGAGCCGGACGGTCAGTTCGCGCCCGAGTGGCGACGTCGAGCCGTGCGCGATCGGGTTGCCGGCCGGCTTGAGCGTCCCGAGCAGCACCTCGCGCTGCGGCTCGACCCGCAGCCAGGACAGGGTGGCGGGCAGCGGCCCGTCCTGCGCCGGGGCGATCCGCGCGTACAGCGGGTGGTTGAACTCCTGGCCCTGGGCGGGCAGGGTGCGGTCCCGCCAGTCGCCGTCCCCTCCCACCAGCGCGTAGCTGAACTCGTGTGTCCAGTGCTGGAGTTGGAAGGACGCACCGTCGGGCAGGGTGCGCCGGGGCGGGTCGATCCAGACGCCCGAGGGCCAGCCGGTGCAGGAGCGCATCAGCGACAGGTGCAGGGCGCCGGTGGTGTCGACGGCGAAACCGGGCAGACCGAAGCTCAGCAACGCGACGGTGTGGTCGGCCAGTTGCTCCTGGACCGGGGACGGGCAGACGGCGGTGATCCGGGCGTCGGCCAGGTCGTCGACCAGCGCCGCCACGTCGGAGACGACGAGCGCCGGCAGCGCCCGCAGGTCGCGCAGGTCGGCGTCCGGCCGCCAGACCTCGGCGAGCGGGGTCACGGCGGGCACCCACACCGCGCCGTGCGCCTTCAGGGCGGCGGCGTACTCCTCCCCCGCCAGCGAGATCAACTCCCGGGCTGCATCGTTGACTTCGGGCCCACCGACGACGATCCGGAAGTCCGGCAGGTTGGAGTCCACCTCCAGCCAGCCGTACCGCGCCCAGTCCGCCCCCGAGGTGGTGGCGGTGACCCCGACCCGGGCGAGCGCGACCACCAGCGGACGGGCGTCGGCGGCGTCGTCCAGCGCGGGGACGACGACCTCCGCCACCCCGAGGGCGCGCGAGCCGGCCGCCGCACCCAGTGCGTCGGTGAGGTCGACGCGCGCGGTGGCGCCGAGCCCGAACCAGGTGTTGGCGGGGTTGTCCAGGGTCCACGGCGCCTCCGCCGAGTCCACGTCCGGCATCGCGAAGCCGCGCCCGACGACCGCGCCCGCGACCTCGCTGACCGGCAGGCCGCCGGGGACGTCCACCGGGAAGCGCAGCCGCAGCAGCCGGTCGGCGCCGGAGTGGTCCACCACCCGGGTGCGGCAGTCCACCCGGTCGAGGCCGCGCCAGAGCGTGACGGTCTGCTCGTACCGGACGGAGTCGACCGTGCCCTCGATCACGAGGCGCTCGCCGAGCGGCCCGGTCTCCCGGCGGACGGACGCCTCGCCGTCGCCCGAACCGACGACCGGACCGCTGGGCACCAGGTGCCAGGGGCCCTCGCCGAAGTCGGGGTGCTGCGGGTACTCCTCGTACATCCGCAGCTCGTTGCCGATCCGGCCCTCCTGGATCAACTCCCTTCGGTTCGGCAGGTCGTGGACCGAGGTGAGGCCGCCGCCGCGCGCCGGGTCGGCGGTGACGCGGTACCGGTCGCCCTCGATCACGAAACCGTCGGCCGCCGTCCACGGCTGCTCCGCCTCGCCCTCCACCAGTCGCCAGGTGCGCCAGCCGAGCGCGGGCACCTCTGCGGCCAGGAAGCGCAGCGTCCCCCGGTCGACGGCGCTCGGCACGGGCTCGCCCCGGTCGTCGAGCACTCGCACCGACCGCATGCCGTCAGGCAGTTCGACCGTGACGAGGTCGGTCCGGTCGAAGGAGAGCGTGTTGGTCACCACGATCGCCGAGCCCGCGCCCGCCGTGGGTCCCGCGCCCGCGGTGGGTCCCGCGCCCGCCGTGGGTCCCGCGCCCGCCGTGCAGATCCGCCCCGCGAGAGCGTCCAGCGCCGCGTCGCGTACGCCGGACGCCAGGTCGTACGCCTCCCGCCAGCCACCGAGCAGGTCCAGGTACACCTGGTCGGACTCGGAGCCGGTGATCGCGTCGTGGTGGGCACCGTAGGCGAGTTGGCGCCAGACCTTGTCGAGCGCGGCGGCCGGGTAGCGGCCGAGGCCGTGTACGGAGGCGAGCGTGGCGAGCTTCTCCGCGTCCACGGCCGCGACCTCGCCGGCTCGTTGGGCCTGCTTGGTGTCGATGTAGGAGACGTCCTTGCCGGTGTACACCGGGTTCATGTCGCGGGTCTGCGGGCTGGGCCGCCTTCCGGTGGCGGCGAGTTCGGCGCGGACGGCGTCGAGGAAGTCGCGCGGGACGGCGCAGACGAACCGGGGCCAGAGGTACTTGGCGGTCCAGGAGCGGTGGATCTCGGTGACCCACTTGTTCGGCGGGGTGTAGTCCGTCCCGACCGGCAGCAGCAGGTTCTTCGTCGCTCCGACGGGCTTGAGCTTGCGGTACAGCTCGTAGACGGCCTGTTCGGCGGTGGCGAGGTCCGGGGAGGAGTCCATCCACCAGCCGGCCGAGTAGTGGTGCGGCATGTAGTGGGTGAGCACGCCGTCCCCGCCGGGGGCGATCCACTCGAACTCGCTCGGGAACTGCATCACCCGGGCGTCGTCCTTGGCCTCCCGGAAGTTCTTCTGGATCGGACCCCACTGGTGGAAGGGGCCGCGCGCCCAGGCGCTGCCGGTGAGGCCGGCCGCGGCGAGGTGGCCGGGGAACTGCGGGTCGTGCCCGAACACGTCGAGCTGCCAGGCGGTCCGCGGGTCGCCGCCGAGGATGTCACGCTGGTAGCCGATGCCGTGGACGATGTTGCGGATGGTGGTCTCCGCGCCGGTGAGGTTGGTGTTCGGCTCGTTGTAGGTGCCGCCGACGAGTTCGACCTGGCCGCGTTCCAGCAGCAGCCGCAGGGTCTCGCGGCGCTCCGGGTGCTGGTCGAAGTACGGCTTCAGGTAGTCGACTTCGGCGAGCACGAACTTGTACACCGGATCCCGCAGGGCGAGGTCCAGGTGCGCGTCGACGAGGGCGAAGCCGTTGCGCTCCCACAGCGGCCGGGTGGTGGCGTCGGCGGAGAGCAGTTCCCACGGGGAGGTGTAGGCGGCCTGGGTGTTCCACCAGACCGGGTCGTAGTGGAAGTGCGAGACCAGGAACATCGTCCAGCCGGGTTCGGCGACCTCGACCACGGACTCGACGGTGGCGTCCGAGGCCCGCACGGTGACGGGCAGCCGGTCGCCGGGCGAGGCCCCGCCGATCTCCAGCGGGACCTCGACCGACCCCGTGCCGGTCGCCTCGCCGCGGACGCCCGGGCCGCTGACCGTGATCCGGGCGGCCGGGCCGTCCAACGTCACCCGCAGCACTTGGCGCGGGGCGTCCTCGGGGCCGACGAACAGATCGGTGCTCTCGACGGCGGTGATGGTGACCGGCACGGGGTGCTTCCTTTCCTCGGACAGGGCAGCGCGGGGCAGCGGGGCTACGCGCCCCAGGCCTCGAACTCGTAGATGCGGGCGGCCGGATCGCCGTTCTGGGTCGGCGTGTTGACCACCAGCCGGACGTACCGGGCGGTGGTGTTCACCGGGTGGGTGGTGGTGCCTGCCGTGTTCCCGGTGACGTCGGCGACGGTCGTCCAGGGGTCGTTCGTACCCGAGCGGACCTGGACGGCGAAGTCACGGGTGTTGTACGAGGCGCTCTCGCCGCCCGCCGCCGCGTGCTTGACCACGAACTTCGACAGCTGCTTCGCCGAACCGAGGTCCACCTCCAGCCACTTGGCGGAGGTCAGCGCGCACCACTTGTCGCCGGTCCCGCCGCTGACGCTGCCGTTGACGGCCTTGGCCGGGCCCTCGTTGGCGTTGCACTGGCCGGAGGAGGTGGCCGGGCGGTTGAGCGCCAGGTTGACGGAGGTCGGCGGGGCGCCGTTCCAACTGACGGTCGTGGAGGCGGCGGTGGAGCGCCCGTAGGTGGTGGACACCGCCTCGACGTCCAGCGTGGTGGCGTTCTCGTTGCCGGCCCGGTCGAGCCGCCCGACGAAGTACGCGTCGTTGGGCGTGGCGCCGAGGAAGCTGCGGCTGCCGTCCGCGTTGCGCCGGTAGACCTCGTAGTGGTGGACGTTGCCGCCGGGCGCCGCCGTCCAGGACAGCCGCAGGGACTGGCTGGTACCGGCGGTCACGTCGCTCGCGCCGAGCACGGTGAGGCCGGCCGGGGCCGCCGGGGTCTCCACCGCTCCGTCGTAGAGGGCGATCTGTCCGACCCGGAGGTCGTACGCCGGGTCGCTGCCCTCGACCCGCAGGGCGATCTGGGCGACGGTGCGGCCCGCGTACGGGGAGAGGTCGAGGGTGTGCCGTTCCCAGCCGCTGCCGGTGTTGGCGCCGACGTCGACCGTGGTGAAGCTGCTCGGCGAGTCCGTGAACGACACGGCGGCCTTGAGCTTCGTGGGCCCGGCGGCCGGGGTCTTGACCACCAGGTCCAGCCTGGTGTTCGCGGCGACCGGCAGCTTGGTCTGGTACAGCCGTACGGTGTTGGCGGAATCGAGCTTTCCGCTCAACCGCAGTGAGGAGCCGCCCTGGTAGGCGTCGGTGAAGTCGACGGACGGGGTGAGACTGCTGCCGGTCGACTCCACCACCCAGCGGTAGGTGGGCGGGACGTCCTGGAGCGAGAGGTTGTTCCAGCCGCCGGTGGCGACCCGGGTGCCGGCCGCGTTGTAGAAGTCGCCCTGCCCGGTGTCGAAGTTGGTGACGAACGGCTTGGCGGTGATCGGCGAGGACTCGGCTACGTAGCCGGCCAGGCCGGGCCAGCCCGCCGAGAGGTCGATCCGGGACGGGTCGTTGTTGGCACCGACCCAGTAGCGGGCGTCCTTGGCGTAGAAGTCGGCGCGGTCGGTGGCGGACTTCCAGGTCCACTCCGGGCGGTAGAGGCCGAGCGAGGTGGTGTGCGGCTGCCCGGACGGGAAGAGGGCGGACCAGTCCACGCCGGTGTTGTAGCCGTTGGCCTCGGTGTCGATGCCGGAGTAGAGGTCGTACTCGCTGCGGCCGAGCTGCCGGGCCAGCGCCCGGGAGGATTTCAGGCCGCTCGCCGACCAGCCGAAGTTCAGGAACATCGAGTCCGAGGTCCGCTTGGAACCATCTTGCAGGAAGGGCGAGTTGGCGGAGGTGAGGGCGTTCTGCCAGTTGACGGAGCCGGAGGTGGTCATCGCGTCGTACCACATGAACTCGGTGCCGCTCTGCGCCTTGGTGTACTGCATCAGGTTGCGCACTTCGCCCGCCAGCGCCGAATCACCGCCGCCGGTCTCCTGGTTGATGAACCAGCCGTCGAAACCGTAGTACTGCGCGGCCTGGACGAGCTTGTCGGCGACCGGGTAGCGGCCGCCGGACTTCTGGACGAAGTCACGCACCCACTGGAGCTGGCCGCCGTACGCGCCGGGCGGGAAGAAGACCGTGCCGTACACCTTGACGCCGTTGCGGTGGGCGGCGTCGATCACGGTCGGGTTGGGGGCGAGGATCAGGCCCTCGCCGGCCGAACCGCCCCAGAACACCAGCTTGTCGACGTACTGCCAGTAGCCGAAGGCGTAGTAGTTGGGATCGGCGGAACCCTGCGAGGGGTTGTTGGAGGTGGGACCGAAGGAGACCAGGGAGGCGATCTTCCCGTCACCGGCACGGGCGTTGGGGTTGGCCCGCAGCGCCGGGTCGCCGGTGCGCGGCTGGAGCGGGACGCGGGAGCGGTTGAAGCGGGCGTCCGGGTCGGTGGCCGGGTCCCAGGTCAGGATGCTGTTGGGGTACCAGTACGAGGCGAAGGGCTGGGTGCCCGAGCCGGCGGTGACGGCGGGCGCCGCGGCGGCTATCGGGTCGGCCCGGGCCGCGGGGACGGCGGTCAGCGCGGCCGTCGCGAGGGCGGCGCCGAGCAGCAGGGGGAGGCGTCGTGACATGCGGTGGCTCCGATCGAGCGGAGGAGGGTGGGGGCGGGCCCGCCGTCGCGGACGGGCCCGACTGCATGCGGGCGTGCCGGTGCTGGATCGAGTGGGGGTCGCGCCGCCGCCGGGCTTCCTCGGCGCACGGGAGCGCACGGGAAGGTACGGGAACGTACGGGCGCGGCGGGGAGCGGGACGGGCGGCGGGAGCCGGACGGAGTGCGGCGGAGCGCGCCGAGCGGAGCCCGCTCGGCGCTGCGAGGCTAAACCGGTTCAGAACCGCTGTCAACGATGCGCGCAGCATCCACCCGACCGGGGGAACCCGCGACAGAACCGGCGACGGAACCGGAGGGCGAACCGGCCGCGGAACCGGCGGGCGAAGCGGCGACAGGACCGGTGGGCCCGGCGGGCGAAGCGCCGGAAGAGGCCTCCGGGGAGCCGGCCGCCGCGGCCCCCGGCGGCGAGGTGGACTCCCGCACGGTCAGCCGCGGCGTGGGCATCTGGAGGTCCCGCCCCGGCCCGGCCTCGTCCAGTGCCGCCAGCAGGCTGCGCGCGACCTGCTCCCCGAGCGCGAAGGTGTCCCGGCTGAGCGCGGTCAGCGGCGGGTGGACGATCCGGGCGAGCACCGAGTCGTCGAAGGAGACGATGGACAGCTCGCCGGGCACCGCGACGCCCATCTCCCCCGCCACGCCGAGCCCGGCGACGGCCATCACGTCGCTGTCGTAGACGATCGCGGTGGGCCGCCTGGCCCGGGACAGCAGGGTCCGGGTGGCGGCCGCGCCCTCGGCGTCGCTGAAGTCGGTGGGCACCGACACCGCCTCCTCCAGCCCGAGCCGGCGCGAGGCGTCGCGCAGTGCGCGGATCCGGCGCTGGGTGTGCTGGAAGTGCGGCAGCCCGGCGAGGTGGGCGATCCGGCGGTGCCCGATGGCGGCCAGGTAGTCGACGATCGACAGCATCGCCTCCCGGTCGTCGGCCCAGATCCGCAGCTGGTTGCCGCCCTTGCCGGGCCCGCCCAGCACCACCGCGGGCAGCCCGAGTTCGTCGAGGACCGGCAGCCGCGGGTCCTTGACCTGCAGGTCGACCACGATGAAGCCGTCCACCCGGTGCTCGGAGGCCCAGCCCCGGTAGACCTCGATCTCGGCGGCGGTGTCCTCGACCACCATCAGGTGCAGCGCGACCGCCCTGGCCGAGAGCACCGCCTGGAGCCCGGACAGCAGTTGGCTGAAGAACGGCTCGACGCCGATGGTGCGGGCCGGCCGGGCGATCACCAGGCCGACGGCGTCGGCCCGGGCTCCGCCGAGGGCGCGCGCGGCGCTGTGCGGGCGCCAGTTCATCTCCTCGGCGACTCCCAGGATCCGGGCCCTGGTCGCCTCGCTGACGCCCGGGCGGCCGTTGAGCGCGAAGGACACCGCGCCCTTGGAGACACCGGCCCGGCGGGCGATGTCGGCGATCGTCGGTCTGCCCACTGAACCCGACTCCTTCTCTTGACATCCAAGTTTAGGCGGGAGCATAGTCCCTGGCATAGCTAGACCGGTTTAGTTAGTCAGGTTGCGGAATCCGGCACAACCCCCGAGCTCGGCACGATCCCCCACCCACCCCCAGGACCGGGAGACCCTCATGCGAAGAATCTGGGCGGCACTGACCACGACCGCGCTCGCCACCGCCGCGCTCACCGGCTGCGGACTCGGCTCCGGCGACACCAAGGACAGCGACGCGGTGGCGAGTGCGGCCGCCACCGGCGAGGTCAAGGGCAAGGTCTCGCTCCAGACCTGGGCGCTCAAGCCGAAGTTCACCGACTACATGCAGGGCGTGATCGACGGCTTCAAGAAGAAGTACCCCGGCGTCGAGGTCGACTGGCTGGACCAGCCCGGCGAGGGCTACTCCGACAAGGTGCTCAGCCAGGCTGCCGCCGGCAGCCTGCCCGACGTGGTCAACCTCCCGCCGGACTTCGCCTTCCCGCTGGCGAAGAAGGACGTCCTGCTGGACGTCGCCAAGGCCGACCCGAAGCTCGCCGAGGAGTACGTCCCCGGCGGCGTCGACGCCTACCGGTTCAACGGGTACCAGGGCACCTTCGGCTACCCCTGGTACCTCAACACCGATGTGAACTACTGGAGTTCGGAGCTCCTGACAAAGAACGGCCTGGACCCGCAGAAGCCCCCGGCCAGCCTGGACGAGCTGATCGCCCAGGCCCGGACGATGAAGGAGAAGTCCGGCGGCCAGACCTATCTGATGAGCCGCAAGCCGGGCATCGGGGACCTGTACAACATCGGCGTGAAGATCATGTCCGACGACGGCAAGTCCTTCACCTTCAACACCCCCGAGGCCGCCGCACTGCTCGACAAGTACCGCGACGCCTTCAAGGAGGGCCTGATGCCGAACGGAGTGCTGACCGACACCTACGCCGGCAACTCCAAGCTCTTCAGCTCCGGCACGGTGGCCTGGACCACCGGCGGCGGCAACTACATCACCAGCCTCGCCACCGACAACCCGACCCTCGCCCCGAAGGTCGTCTCCTCCCCCGCGATGGCCACCCCGCCGCTGTACGTCCAGGGCCTGTCCATCCCGAAGAACACCAAGAACCCGGCCGCCGCCGTGGCCCTCGCCCGCTGGGTGACCAGCCCCGAGAACCAGGCCGCCTTCGCCCACCTGACCAGCGTGTTCCCCTCCACCAAGGCCTCCGCGAACGACCCGTTCTTCAGCAGGAGCGACGGCACCAACGCGGGCGACGCCAAGGTGATCGCCTTCACCTCGCTCGCCAAGGCCAAGCTGATCCAGCCCGTCGAGGTGGACGACGCGATGGGCACCGTCATCAAGCAGCAGTTCGCGCTGGCCATCAGCGGCGACACCAGCTCCAAGCAGGCGCTGGACACCGCCGTCGAGCAGTGCAACAAGCTGCTCAAGGGCTGACCCCACCGGGCCCCACCGGGTCTCGCCCGAACCCCACCGGGCCTCACCCGAACCCCACCGGGCCCGCGGCGCCGCACCGGCACCACCTCCCCTCACCGACACCACCTCCCCGCGCCGGCACACCCTCCCTGCGGCGCCCCGCCCCTCGTACCGGCGACCAGCGGCGGGCTCCCCCGCGCCCGCCGCTCCCGGGAACCGCCCGCACCACCCCCAGGCCCCAGGAAGGCACGGCATGACCCACTGGCGTTGGTTCACCCCCTGGCTGCTCGCCGGGCCCGCGATAGTCTGGCTGGCCGTCTTCAACCTCTGGCCGGCCGTCAACACGGTGATCCTGTCCTTCACCAACGCCAAGCCCCTGGGCGGCGGGCGGTTCACCGGACTGGAGAACTTCGGCCGGCTGCTGGACGACGAGCAGCTCGCCGACGCCCTGCTCAACAGCATCGTGTTCATGCTGGTCTGCCTGCCCCTGCTGACCGTCCTACCGCTGCTGCTCGCCCTGCTGGTGCAGCGCAGGATCCCCGGCATCACGTTCTTCCGCACCGCCTTCTACACCCCGGTGATCGCCTCCGCCGTCGTGGTGGCGCTGATCTGGGGCTGGGTGCTGGACGAACGGGGCCTGGCCAACGGTCTGCTGCAGCAGGCCGGGCTGGCCGGCTCCCCGGTCGCCTTCCTGACCGACCGCTGGCTGCTGCTGTTCAGCGCGATCGCCCTGACCGTCTGGAAGGGCCTCGGCTACTACATGGTCATCTACCTGTCCGCGCTCGCCAACGTCCCGCGCGAGCTGCACGAGGCCGCGGCCGTGGACGGCGCCGGCCCGTTGCACCGGTTCTGGCACGTCACCCTGCCCGGGGTGCGCCCGACCATGATCCTGATCTCGGCGCTGATCTCGGTGAGCTCGCTGCGCGTCTTCTCCGAGCTGTACGTGCTCTCCAACGGCCTGGGCGGCCCCGGCGGCCGGGACATGTCGGTGGTGATGCTGATCCAGATGTACAGCCGTGGCTTCAACGGGCACCTGGGCTACGCCTCGGCGCTCAGCCTGCTGCTGTTCGTCGTCACCCTCGGCCCGATGCTGTTCCTGATGCGGCTGAACCGGAAGGCGGCCTGACCCCCATGACCACCGTCCGTACGCCCCGGTCCCACGACGCGACCACCGAGCCCGCCGGCCCCACCGGCCCCACCGGGCCCGCCAGGCGCTCCCGGGGCTTCAACACCCCCTCCACCGCGCAGACCGCCGCCCGCTACCTGCTCCTGGTGCTGGTCCTGCTGCTGGTCATCGGCCCCTTCCTGTGGCAGCTGTCCACCTCCCTCAAGGGCCCCGCCGAGGACGTCTACACCCGCACCCCGAGCTTCCTGCCCGACCAGCCCACCCTGGGCAACTACGGCAAGGTCGCCGACGTCATCCCGGTGTGGACCTACGCGCTCAACTCGGTGATCGTCGCCGTGGTCTGCATCACCGGCAACGTGGTCGGCTGCACCCTGGCCGGCTACGCGCTCGCCCGGCTGCGCTTCCGCGGGGCGAAGCTCGTCCTCGGCCTCTTCCTCGCCACCCTGATCCTGCCCGGCGAGGTCACCATCGTCTCCCAGTACGTGCTGGTGCGCGGTCTCGGCCTGGCCGACAGCCTGGCCGGGGTCGCGCTGCCCGGCTCGATCGCGATGCTCAACGTGCTGCTGATGCGCACCGCCTTCGCCGCCGTCCCGGCCGAACTCGACCAGGCCGCGCTGGTGGACGGCGCCAACGTCTGGCAGCGGCTGTGGCACATCGGTCTGCCGAACGTGCGCGGGATGCTCAGCGTGATCGTGATCTTCACCTTCATCGGCGCGTGGGACGACTTCCTGTGGCCGCTGATCGTGCTCAACGACCCGCAGAAGTACACCCTCACCGTCGGGCTCCAGTACCTCAACGGCACCTTCTCCGCCAACCCCCGGCTGATCGCGGCCGGCACCATGATCGCCTTCCTGCCGATCGTCGTGGTGTTCGGCGTCTGCCAGCGCTTCTTCTTCAAGGGCGTCGAGGAGGGAGCCGTCAAGGGATAGCCCGCCCCAGGGATGGCCCACCGTCCGTACGCCCCGAACCCGTTGAGGAAGCTCTCCGATGGCCACCGCCCCCCGCTTCGGCGTCAACTACACCCCCAGCGCCGGCTGGTTCCACCACTGGCTCGACTTCGACCTCGACGCCGTGCGCGCCGACTTCGACTCCATCGCCGCCCTCGGCCTGGACCACGTCCGGGTCTTCCCGCTCTGGCCGGTCTTCCAGCCCAACCGCACCCTGATCCGTCCGCGCGCCGTCGAGCAGCTGACGGCCCTGGTGGACGCGGCCGGCGAGCGCGGACTGGACGTCGCCGTGGACGGCCTGCAGGGCCACCTGTCCAGCTTCGACTTCCTCCCGTCCTGGACGCGGACCTGGCACCGGCGCAACATCTTCACCGACCCCGAGGTGCTCGACGGCCAGGCCGCCTACCTGCGCACCCTCGCCGGGGCGCTGCACGAGCGGCCCAACTTCCTCGGAATGACGCTCGGCAACGAGATCAACCAGTTCTCCGGCGCCCCGCACCCCGACCCGGACCGGGCCACCCCCGCCGAGGCGGAGGCCTGGCTGCGCCGGATGCTCGACGCCTGCGAGCAGGGCGCCCCCGGCCGGCTGCACCTGCACGCCTCGTACGACGCGGCCTGGTACCTGGACGAGCACCCGTTCACGCCCTGGCACTCGGCCCGGATCGGCGCCGCGACCGCCGTGCACTCCTGGGTGTTCAACGGCACCGCCCAGCGCTACGGCGCGCACTCCACCGCCACCGCGCAGCACGCCGCGTACCTGGTCGAGCTGTCCAAGGCCTGGGCGGACGACCCGGCCCGCCCGGTCTGGCTGCAGGAGGTCGGCGCGCCCGCCCCGCACATCACGGCCGAGGACGCCGCGCGCTTCACCGGCGCCACCGTGGAGGCCGTCCTGGACTGCCCGGACCTGTGGGGCGTCACCTGGTGGTGCTCGCACGACGTGGACCGCTCGCTCGCCGACTTCCCCGAACTGGAGTACAGCCTCGGCCTGTTGACCACCGACCGGACGGTCAAACCGGCCGGTGCCCGGCTCGCCGAGGCCGCCGCCGAGGCCCGCCGTTCCTGGCAGCCGCCGAAGCCGCGCAGCACCGCCGTGGTGGTCGCCACCGGCGACGAGGTCACCTCGCCCGGCCGCTCGGTCTGCGGCCCCGGCGGTTCGGCGTACGAGGCGTTCATGCGCCTCGCCGAGGCGGGCGTCCGCCCGACCGCGGTCCTCGCCGAGCGCGCCGAGGACCGCGCCCACCTCGCCGCGCGCGGCATCACCGAGGTGGTCCGCCCCTGCGACGTACGTTCTCTCTGACCGCGACCCAGCCCGCAACCCAGCCCGCAACCCAGCCCGCAACGGAGCCCGCTGACATGCACGATGACCGCACCCTGGTCGAGTCCCGCCTCAAGCGCGTCCTGGACGAGCGCATTCGCCCGGCCGTGTACCCCGAGTCCGTCCCGCTGGAGGTCGGCATCTGGACGGCCCCCGGCGAGCCCGTCCCGGTCGCCGAGGGCCTGGCCGCCCCGCGCACCCCGATCGCGGTGGGCGACGCCTGGGGCGCGCCCTGGGGCACCAGCTGGATCACCGTGACCGGCACCGTCCCCGAGGCCTGGGCCGGGCGCACCGTCGAGGCGCTGATCGACCTCGGCTTCGACGCCAACATGCCCGGCTTCCAGTGCGAGGGCCTGGTCTACCGCCCGGACGGCTCCCCGGTGAAGGGCCTCAACCCGCAGAACCAGTGGGTGCGGATCGCCGCCCCGGCGGCCGGCGGCGAGCAGGTGCTGCTGCACGTCGAGGCCGCCTCCAACCCGGTCATCCTGGACTACCACCCGTTCCTGCCCACCGAGTTGGGCGACAAGGAGACGTCCGGCGACCAGCCGCAGTACAAGCTGGCCCGGATGGACCTGGCCGTCTTCGACGAGACGGTCTGGCAGCTGGTGCTGGACCTGGAGGTGCTCGGCGAACTGATGGCCGAGCTGCCGGTGGAGGGCGCCCGCCGCTGGGACATCCTGCGCGCGGTCGAGCGGGCGCTCGACGCCGTCGACCTCCAGGACGTCAACGGCACTGCCGCGGACGCCCGTTCGCAGCTCGAAGGGGTGCTGGCCGCGCCCGCCGTGCCCTCGGCGCACCGGATCAGCGCGATCGGCCACGCGCACATCGACTCGGCCTGGCTCTGGCCGCTGCGCGAGACCGTCCGCAAGGTGGCCCGCACCACCGCCAACATGACGGCGCTGCTGGAGGACGAGCCGGAATTCCGCTACACCATGTCCCAGGCCCAGCAGTTCGCCTGGATCAAGGAGCACCGCCCCGAGGTGTACGCGCGGGTGCGGAAGGCCGTCGCCGAGGGCCGGTTCGTCCCGGCGGGCGGCATGTGGGTGGAGTCCGACACCAACATGCCGAGCTCGGAGGCGATGGCCCGGCAGTTCGTGCACGGCAAGCGCTTCTTCCTGGACGAGTTCGGGGTGGAGAACCACGAGGCCTGGCTGCCGGACACCTTCGGCTTCACCGGCGGCCTGCCGCAGATCATCCGCAACGCCGGCTCCAAGTGGCTGCTGACGCAGAAGATCTCGTGGAGCCAGATCAACAAGTTCCCGCACCACACCTTCCTCTGGGAGGGCATCGACGGGACCAGGATCTTCACCCACTTCCCACCGGTGGACACCTACAACTGCTCGATGAAGGGCAGCGAGATCGCCCACGCGGCGAAGAACTTCAAGGACAAGGGCGTCGCCCGGCACTCGCTCGCGCCGACCGGCTGGGGCGACGGCGGCGGCGGCACGACGCGCGAGATGGTCGCCAAGGCGGCCCGGATGAACGACCTGGAGGGCTCGGCCACCGTCCGCTGGGAGAACCCCGCCGAGTTCTTCGCCAAGGCCGAGGCCGAGTACCCGAACCCGCCGGTCTGGGTCGGCGAGCTCTACCTGGAGCTGCACCGGGCCACCCTGACCAGCCAGGCGAAGACCAAGCAGGGCAACCGGCGCAGCGAGAACCTGCTGCGCGAGGCCGAACTCTGGTGCGCCACCGCCACCTTGCGCACCGATGCGGAGTACCCGTACGAGCAGCTGGACCGGATCTGGAAGACCGTACTGCTGCACCAGTTCCACGACATCCTGCCCGGCTCGTCCATCGCCTGGGTGCACCGCGAGGCCGAGGCGACGTACGCGGCGCTGGCCGGCGAGCTGGAGGGGCTGATCGGCGCGGCCCAGCAGGCACTGGCCGGGGCGCCCTCGGGCGGGCGCGAGCTGGTGTTCAACGCGGCGCCGCACACCCGCTCGGCGGTGCCGGGCGGCGGGGCCGGCGCCACCGCCCTGCCGAGCGGAACCTGCGAGGCCGTCGAGCGCGCCGAGGGCGGCTTCACGCTGCGCAACGGCCTGCTGGAGGTCGTCGTGGACGCGGACGGGCTGATCGCCTCGGTGGTCGAGCTCGCGACCGGCCGGGAGAGCGTCGCCCCCGGCAGCCGGGCCAACCTGCTCCAGCTGCACCCCGACTTCCCCAACATGTGGGACGCCTGGGACGTGGACCAGTTCTACCGCAACACCGTCACCGACCTGACCGGCGTGGACTCGCTCACCGCCACCGCGTCCCCCGCCGCGGCCTCGGCGCGGATCACCCGCTCCTTCGGCTCCTCCACCGTCGTCCAGACCCTCACCCTGCCGGCCGGCGAACAGCGCGTGGACATCGACACCGAGGTCGACTGGCACGAGACCGAGAAGTTCCTCAAGGCCGCCTTCCCGCTCGACGTCCACACCGAGCGCTACGCCGCCGAGACCCAGTTCGGCCACCTCTACCGGCCCACCCACACCAACACCAGCTGGGACGCCGCCAAGTTCGAGGCCTGCAACCACCGCTTCGTCCACTTCGACGAGCCCGGCTGGGGCGTCGCCCTGGTCACCGCCTCCACCTACGGCCACGACGTCACCCGCACCGTGCGCGACACCGACGGCGGCACCACCACCACGGTCCGCTTCTCGCTGCTGCGCGCCCCGCGCTTCCCCGACCCGAGGACCGACCAGGGCCTGCACCGCTTCCGGCACGCCCTGGTGCCCGGCGCGGCGATCGGCGACGCCGTCCGCGAGGGCTACCGGATCGGCCTGCCCGAGCGACGGGTCACCGGCAGCGCCGAGCAGGTCGCGCCGCTGGTGGAACTGGACAACGACGCCCTGGTGGTGAGCGCCGTCAAGCTCGCCGACGACCGCAGCGGGGACCTGATCGTCCGGGTCTACGAGGCCGGCGGCGGCCGCGCCCGGGGCCGGCTGACCACCGCCTTCCCGCTGGCCGGCGCCGTCCCCTGCGACCTGCTGGAGCGGCCCTGGGACGGCACCCGCGGCGAGGTGTCCGTCGAGGACGGCGCGGTGCGCCTCGCGCTGCGCCCGTTCGAGCTGGTCACCCTGCGCCTGCGGGCCGCGGCCTGACGTCTACGCTGTTCGGCGCCCCGGCCCCGCGGCCGGGGCGCCGCCCCCTACTTCCTGGAGCCCACCGTGCCGCTCACCCCGCTGTTCGCCGCCCTCGACATCGGCGGCACCAAGATCGCCGGGGCACTGGTCGACGCCGACGGACGGCTGCGGCACCGGCTCCAGCTGCCCACCCCGGCCGCCGAGCCGGGCGCGGCCGTGCTCGCCGTGGTGCACCGGGTGCTGGACGAACTCTCCGGCACGGCCGACTGGGCCGCCGTGACGGCCGTCGGAATCGGCAGCGCCGGCCCGGTCGACCTCGCCGACGGCACCGTCAGCCCGGTCAACATCCCCGGCTGGCGCGGCTTCCCGCTGGTCGCCGAGGTCGCCGCGCACCCCGCGGTGGCAGCCCGCACACTGCCCGTCCGCCTCGCCGGGGACGGCGTCGCGATGGCCGCCGCCGAGCACTGGCAGGGCGCGGCCCGGGGCGCCGGCAACGCGCTCTGCCTGGTGGTGTCGACCGGGGTCGGCGCCGGACTGGTCCTCGACGGCGCGGTCCGCCCCGGCCCCAGCGGCAACGCCGGCCACCTCGGGCACATCACCGTCGACCTGGACGGCGAACCCTGCCCGTGCGGCTCGCGCGGCTGTCTGGAGGGCCTCGCCAGCGGCACCGCCATCGCCCGCCGGGCACTCGCCCAGGGCTGGCAGCCGGTGGACGGCGACCGGACGGCCCGCGCCGTCGCCGCCTCCGCCGCCGCGGGCGACCCGCTCGCGATCGCCTCCTTCGACCGCGCCGCCCAGGCGCTGGCCGCCGGGATCGCCGCCACGGCCGCCCTGGTGGACCTCTCCCGGGTCGTCGTCGGCGGCGGCGTGGCCGGCGCCGGGGACGTGCTGTTCACCCCGCTCGCCCGCCACCTGGACCGCTACGCCGCCCTCTCGTACATCCGCGGCCTGGACGTGCGCCGCGCCGAACTCGGCACCGACGCCGGGCTGATCGGCGCGGCCGCACTCTGCCGCTGAGCCTCCCCGGAGCCGCCCGCATGCCGCCGACCGCCCTTCCGCCACCCGCTTCGCCGCCGCCCGCTCTCCCGCCGTTCGCCCTCCTGCGGAACCCCGTCCGCCGCTACGCCTGGGGCTCGCCCACCGCGATCCCCGCGCTCACCGGCCTCGCGCCCGACGGCGGCCCGCAGGCCGAACTCTGGCTGGGCGCCCACCCGTCGGCGCCCTCCCTGCTGTCCGGCCTCGGCGGCGACAGCGCCGGTGTCGGTGTCGGTGTCGGACAGCAGCCGCTGGACCGGCTGATCGAGGCCGACCCGGAAGGCCTGCTCGGACCGGACACCGTACGGCGGTTCGGCCCGGAGCTGCCGTTCCTGTTCAAGGTGCTGGCCGCCGACCGGGCGCTCTCCCTCCAGGTCCACCCCACCCGCGCCCAGGCCGAGGCCGGGTACGCGGCGGAGCAGGCCCGGGGCATCCCGGCGGACGCGCCGGAGCGGGTGTTCAAGGACCGCGGGCACAAGCCCGAACTCATCTGCGCACTCGGCGACTTCGAGGCCCTCTGCGGCTTCCGGCCCACCGCCGCCACCGCCCGGCTGCTGGACGCGCTCGGTGTGCTGTCCCCCTGGGCCGCCGCCCTGCGCGCCCGGCCCGCCGAGGCCGTGCTGCCCGAGCTGCTGCGCTCCGGGCCGCACGCCTCCGGCAGCGAACTCGCCGCCGTCACCGAGGCCCTGCGCCGCACGGCGGCCGCCGGTGGACCGTACGGCGCGAGCTGCGCCGCGTACGCCCGCCTCGCCGAGGAGTACCCCGGTGACCGGGGACTGCTCGCCGCGCTGCTGCTCAACCACGTCCGGCTCGCGGCCGGGCAGGCGCTGTTCCTGGACGCCGGGGTTCCGCACGCCTACCTGCGGGGCGTGGGCGTGGAGTTGATGGCCAACTCGGACAACGTGCTGCGCTGCGGGCTCACCCCCAAGCACGTCGACGTGGACGGTCTGCTGGCGGTCACGTCCTTCCGGCCCGGGGAACCGGAGGTGCTGGTGCCGCGCCGGCTCGGGGACGACCCGGGCTCCGGCTCCGGCGCGGGTGGTGGAACAGGCACCGGAACCGGCGTCGAGGAGGTCTTCCCCTCCCCCGCCGAGGAGTTCAGGCTCTCCCGCCTGTACCCCGGCCCGGCCGCCGCCCGGGTCGACCTCCCCACCCCGCAGATCCTGCTCTGCGTCTCCGGGCAGGCCCTGCTGCGAACGCCCGGCGGTGCCGAACTCCCCCTTCCGGCGGGCGCGTCGGCCTACCTGCGCCCGGGCGCCGGGCCGGTCGAACTGACCGGCCCGGGCGCGGAGCTGTTCCGGGCCACCACGGGGTAGCGGCACCCGAGGGCCGCCCGGCCGGGAGCCCGAGAGACCCCGCCCTAAGCCGGTGCCGGGTGGCCGAACAGCAGGTCGTAGCCGTCCGGGAGTTGCTCGATCACCTGGTCCAGCAACTCCCCGGGGACCAGGTCGGCGACCGTGCTGAGCACGGCCCCGATGTCCCACTGCACCGTCGCCGGGGTCGCCCCGTCGATCCACCCCACCACGGCCTGCACGAAGCGGTCGGCGGTCAGCGGCTCGGCCGCGGGCACGGCGTCGCGCAGCAGCGAGGCGTAGCCGACGGGCAGCGCATCGGCGAGTTCGACCCGCGCGGACCCCACCAGGTGCTCACCGAGCAGGGCCAGTACGACCCGGGCGGCGTGATCCGCCTCGGCCTCGCCCCGGTACTCGCCGCGCTCCACGACGCGGGCGAGGAAGTCCTCCCAGGAGATGGTCATCGCGTCCTCCTTCCGGTCGGCGGGCTCCGGCCGGACCGGCGGCCTGCTCACCCCGGGCCAGGAGGGGGATCGCAGCCCGTGACCACCGTGGGACGTACCGGTGCCCGTGCTGCTCAGCGTAACTCGCCCCGGCGCCTTCGGAACCGGCCTTCCGCCGTGGACCCGCGGAACCGTGCCTGCGGACGGCCGGGACACCCGGCCGCCGGGGCTCCGGAACGCTCGGGGGCGCAGGGGAGGGCCAGAGGACGCGGGGAGGGCCAGGGGACGCGGGGAGGGCCTGGGACGCGGGGAGGAGCCGGGACGCCGTGCGGTGGGGATGGCCGGCCCCGGCGGATCGGCGCCGTCGTCGATCACGCCGCCGGCCCGCGGCGGGGGCTCACCCCGCCGAGGCGTGGCACCGCCTGCGCGGCCGCCGGGAGGGCGCCATCGCACCGGCGGCCGCACCGCCCGGTACGCGCTGCGCCGGGGTCGTCGCGGTCACCGCCGCTGCGGCCACCGTCGTGGCGGCACCCACCACCGCCGGGGCCGTCACCGTCGCCGGGGCCGTCACCGTGGTCGCCGCGGTCACCGTCGTGGCCGCCAGGACCGCCTGGGCGCGGGCCGCGTCCGCCATAAACGCCGAGAGAAAGATCCGCTCGGCCGGGCTCAGCGCCCGCGAGCGGCCGGATTCGCGGTCCCGCGCGACCACCACGGTCCGCGCCCGCATAAAGGTGAGCCGATCCCGGCAGACATTCACCTCGACCTGCACCGAACTGCGCCCCAGCCGTTCCACGGTGAGTCGCACCGACAGCGGCTCGGGCCGGTGGTGCAACTGCTCCAGGTAGTCGATCTCGTGCCTCGCGATAATGAATCCGGAGGCGAACAGCGATTCCCTCACAGCGGTTTCGTGGTGACGGAACAGGTCGTAAATCCCCTCCTGGACGTAGCCGACCAGACGGGCGTTGTTGATGTGCCCGTTCTCGTCGACGTCGCTCCACCGGGTCGGGCAGGACAGCACGTGCACGCCCGGCTGCACCGCGTTCACGGCCGGGTCAGCCCGGCACCGGCGGGGAGCAGCGCACGCTGCAACCTGGCGTAGTAGCCGGAGTGTTCGGCCGCCATCCGGGCCGCGGTCCACCCTTCTTCGGCGGCCTCGGCGGCGGCCTGGACGACGAGGCTGTCCAGTACCGCGTCGACCGCGCGGCACAGATCGTGAACGGCGGCGAGCCGCTCGGTCACATCGGCCCCGCTTCCGGCGTTCCGGGACGGGAAGGCGGCCAGTGATTCCATCGCGAGCTGGAGATCGTCCACTCCGTCCGGCCGGTTTTCCGCAGGGAAATTCCGCATGTTTTTCTCCATGACTCATTCGGCCGTTACGGCCCAGTAGCTAGCGTTCGATTGCACCGGATCGGCGTCGACCCCCCGACCCCAAGACGCTATCCCAGCCGACCGGGGGCGACGGATGGTTTGCGGACCGCGACGGGAAACTGACCCCCATCGGAGTAGTTTGTCGGTGTACACAATATGCCCCATCAGCCGAATGCCGTCCGCATTTCGGGTGGTATCTCCGACGCGCGCCCCGAGATCGGCGCCCCGCGGTCCAAAGTCTGCTACCAGCCACTCCACCACCTCGCCTTGTACAGATGCGTGCCGCGCAGCGACCGCGCCCCGTCGGGCCGGTGCAGGGTGATCACCGAGGTGCACCAGTCGCACGGAGCGGCGTGCTCGGGCGCCACCGTGAGCAGCCGGCCGGTGCCGGGCTCGTCACCGACGCTCTTGACGTCCCGCTCGGCGGCCGGATCGGCCAGGTGCACGGCGGTGAAGCGGTCGGCGGCCGGGTCGAAGCGCCACAGGCCGGCCAACGTGGTCACCCAGAACTGCCCCGGAGCCGCCAGGACACCCGCCAGGTCGTGCCCGCCGCGCCCCGGCAACGGGCTGCTGCGCACCACGGTGAGAGTGGGCGCGGCCGGGGTACCGCCCACCCTCAGCGCGCTCAGCGACGTGTCGCCGAGCACCCAGAGCAGGCCGCTCCGCCCGTCCCAGTGCACCCCGTGCGCGCCGGGCAGCGGGAACTCCGCGTACGCGGCGGCCCGCGGACCCTGCGAGGCCGCGTACAGCCGCACCCAGCCGCCCGTGCTCGCCGCCACGGCCACGTTGCCGTCCGGCAGCAGCTCGATGCTGTGCGGGTTGACGGACGTCCCCAGGTCCGCCGCCCAGCGGACGCGGCCCACGGTGGTCTCCACGACGGCGGCCAACCCGCCGGAGGCCGTCGTCAGCAGGTAGCGGCGCCCCTGCCGGACACGGGACTTCGCCTCGTCCGGGTTCGTCCAGCTGCGAGCGGGCGTCAGATCCGCCAACTCCGGTGCCCGGTCCGCACTCCAGCCCCAGACCACCGGCAGCCGGCCCGGCCCGCGGTAGGCCATCAGCTCCTCGGCGCTCTGCAGCACCAGCACGCTCCGCGAGGCCTGGTCGACGACCGCCACCTGCCGGCCCGGCGACCTGGCCCACGCGCCGCTCCCGGGCACGCAGAGCAGCAGGGCGACCGCAAGGGCCGGCAGGGTTCTCCTCAGCACGCCTTCACCGTCAGCGCTGCGGGCCGACTCCGCTCGGCGGCACGTCCGAACGGACCATCGACGCGGCGGCCGCGGACCGGGCGACGCCGTCGGCGGATCCGGCTCGTTCACTGTCATCCGCACATCCTGGCCGGGCGACGGCACCGGCGGCCGCCGCCACACGGTCCGGCAGGCCGGGCCGTCAACCGGGCGCTGACCGCGCTCCTCAGCGCCCGGTCGACGGGCCGGTGTTCGGCGGCCCGTGCGGCGGCGACCCGGTGTTCGGCGGCTCGGCGCCCGGGGTCCCGACGTCCGACGGCTCAGCGCCCGGCGACCACGTCCGCGACCCGGGCGATCGGCGAGGTGGTGGCCCGCCCGTCCGCCTCCTGCCGGTCGGCGGCGTGGTACGCGGCGTACATCGCGTGCACTCCCAGCCAGCGCAGCGGCTCCGGCTCCCAACGCCGTACGGTGTGGCCGACCCACGGCAGCCGGGTCAGCTCGGTGTCCCGGCCGAGCACCAGGTCCCGCAGGGTGCGGCCGGCCAGGTTGGTGGTGGTCACCCCGCTGCCGACGTACCCGCCCGCCCAGCCGAGCCCGCTCACCCGGTCCAGCTCGACGGTGGCGCACCAGTCCCGGGGCACGCCGAGCACGCCCGCCCAGGCGTGGTCGATCCGGGCCTGCGCGGCGGCCGGGAAGAACCGGTCGAGGATCCGGCGGAGCTGGCGCACCGTCTCCACCTGGGTGCTGCCGTCCGAATCCGTCCGCGAGCCGAACCGGTACGGCACGCCCCGCCCGCCGAGCGCGATCCGGTCGTCGGCGGTGCGCTGGGCGTACATGTACGCGTGCGCGAAGTCGCCCAGCAGCTCCCGGCCCTGCCAGCCGGCCTCCGCCCAGAACGCGGCCGGCAGCGGCTCGGTGGCGACCATCGCGGAGTTCATCGGCAGCCAGGTGCGCTTCTCGCCGCGCAGCCCGGCGGTGAACCCCTCGGTGGCGCGCAGCACATGGTCGGCGGTGACGGTCCCGCGCGGGGTGACGGCGCGGGGCTTGCGGTAGCCGGAGCCGGGCAGGATCGCGGTGACCGCCGTACCCTCGTACACCTCGACGCCCAACTCCCGTACGGTGCGCGCGAGTCCGCGGGCGAGTCGGGCGGGCTGGATGCGGGCGCCGTACCGGGTCCAGCAGCCGCCGAGGGTGCCGGCGACGTCGATCCGCTCCCTCGCCTCCTTCTCGCCGAGCAGCTCGACGCGTCCCTCGCCGTAGGCCCGCTCGCCCTCGACATGGGCGCGGAGGCGCTCCAACTGCGGCTTGCTGCGGGCGACTTCGAGGACTCCTCCGCGGACGATGTCCGCCTCGATCCCCTCGGTCTCCGCTACGCCGACGACCTCCCCGACCGCCTCGTCCATCACCCGCTGCATCGCCGCCGCACGCTGCTGCCCGTACTTCCTGGCGAACGCGCCGCGGCCCGCGAAGCCGTTGTACAGCCAGCCGCCGTTGCGCCCGGAGGCGCCGTAGCCGCAGAAGCGCCGTTCGAGGACGGCGATCCGCAGGCCGGGGTCGGCCTTCTTCAGGTAGTAGGCGGTCCACAGCCCGGTGTACCCGCCGCCGACGACGCACACGTCGACGTCCCGGTCCCCCGGCAGCCCGGGACCCGCCTCGGGCACTCCGTCCGCCGCGTACCAGAACGACACCTCGCCGTTGACCGCCGCCACCGGAAACCTCCCACACCCTCGCCGACCTGCCCGGACGCTACCTCCGCGGGTCCGCCGCGGGCCACCCCTCACAGTGCAAGGATCGCCGCCGCCGATCAGCCACCCTGTCAGTCCCGCAGCAGGTCCAGGGCCCGCGTCCAGCTGTACGAGCCCGGCGTGAAGTCCGCGATCCGCACCCCCATCCGCCGCAGCTTCGCCAGGCTCTCCCGGTAGGCCGGGTGCGCCGCCTGCGCCGCGCTCAGGCAGGGCTGCACGGCGACCGGGATGCCCCAGCCGTACGACTCGCAGAGGATGCCGAGGGCGAGGGTGTCCGAGATGCCCAGGGCCCACTTGTTGATCGAGTTGAAGGTGGCCGGGGCGACGACGATCGCGTCCGGGTCCGGCAGCGGCCGCGGCTCCCCCGGCCTGCGCCAGGCCGAACGGATCGGATACCCCGTCCGCGCGACGATCGCGTCGGCGTCGACGAGCGCCATGGCGTTCGGGGTCGCCACCACCCCGACGTCCCAGTTCCGCTCCTGCGCGGCGGAGATCAGCTCCCCCACCCCGCCCGCGACCCCCGCCGCGCACACCACGACGTACAGCACCGGCTTCCTGTCCTCGGACACCCTCGGAATCCCCACGCTCGACCCACCTGCGGACCCCAGAACAGTAGGCTGCCCGCATGGTCCGCTCCGTGGTGTTCGACATCGGCGAAACCCTGGTCTCCGACACCCGCTACTGGGCCGGCTGGGCCCGCTGGCTCGGCGTGCCGACCCACACGATGTCCGCCCTCGTCGGCGCGGTGGTGGCCCGGGGCCGGGACAACTCCGACGCCGTCCGCGTCCTGCGCCCCGGTGTCGACATCGCCGCCGAGTGGCGCGCCCGGGAGGCCGCCGGCCACGGCGAGCACCTCGACGAGACGGACCTCTACCCCGACGTGCGGCCCGCCCTCCACCGCCTGCGCGACGCCGGCCTCTGGGTCGGCATCGCGGGCAACCAGAACGCGCCGGTCACCGGCCTGCTGACCGGGCTCGCGCTCCCGGCGGACGCCATCGCCACCTCGGCGGACTGGGGCACCGCCAAGCCCTCCCCGGAGTTCTTCGACCGCGTGCTCGCCTGGGCCCCCGGCGACCCGCACGAGATCCTCTACGTCGGCGACCACCCCGCCAACGACATCACCCCGGCCCGGGCGGCGGGCCTGCGAACCGCCCACCTCCGCCGGGGCCACATCGGCCTCACGACCCGGGCCCCCGAGGCGGACTGGACGGTCGACTCGCTGACCGCCCTCGCCGACCTCCTCACGGGGCGGTAGCGGCCACGGGCCTCCCGCAGCCGTCGCCCGCCACGTCAGAACCGGTCCGCACCGGGCCCGCCCCCGCGCGATCGCGGAGGCAGGCCCGTCCCCGTGAGCCTCAGGCCAGGATCCGGACGGGCGGGGCGATGGAGGGCGGGGAGCACCGGGGCGTGGTGGCGCAGACGGTGAGCGGTCTCGGGTGGGGGCCATCGAGGATCCGGACGGACCAGAGCACGGGGTAACTTCCGCCGCAGATACCGCAGTTCGGGCGGGGCGGGGCCGCCGGCACCGGAGGCACGCCGGGCGGCCTCGGGGGCACGCCGGGCGGCGGCGTCGGCGGGGCGGGCGGTGGGGTCGGCGGGACGAGCGGGGGCGGCGGGGTGCCGGCCCACCCGGGGAGGTCCGGGGCGAGGGCCTGGAAGTCGTGGCCGCACTCGGAGCAGGTGTCGAGGACGGACTCGGTGCGCATGTCGCCGCAGCTCGGGCAGAAGGTGACCGGCTGCTCGTCGGCGGCGGTGCTCTCGCAGCGCACGCAGACGAAGTCGGGGTCGATCCTGGACCGTTGGAAGATCGACCCGAAGATCAGGAAGGGATTGGGCTCGCCGTCCTTCTCGTACGTCGTCTGCACGACGGAGGCGATCAGCTTGAGGCGGTTCTTGCGCTGCCGCAACCGCTTGAGGTCCAGGTTCACCACCTTGGTCTGCCGGCAGGCGCGGCAGGTGCAGAGCGTGCGGACCGGCAGCCGCGAGCGGATGACGAACTGGCGGTGCAGGAAGTCGAAGGCCGGGCGGTCCGCCTCGGCGACGGCCACCTCCACCGAGCCGAACCCGCCCGCGCTGAGCCGGCCTTCCACCACGGCCGCCAACCGTGCGACGTCGGCCGCCAGCTGGTCCGGAACGCCCTCCGGCCGGCTGCCGATCATCACCGGGATCGCCAGCAGGGTTCGGGCGGTGGCCATGTCCATCGTGAGGTAGCCGGCCGGGGAGCGGAACACGATCCGCTCGATGCCCTCCCACAGCGCCGGGCCGGTGGACCGGCGTCCGCCGGAGAGCCGCTCGGTGACGAGGGCGGCGACCCCGCCGACGAGGCGCTGCCCGGTCTCGTGGTGCCGGGCCAGCGTGTCGGCCCGGGGCCCGCCGGCCCACCACCGGGGCTGCGGGAAGCCCGCCCCGGCCGCCGGATCCAGGCCGGTGAGGGCCCGGTCGAGGGCGCCCAGCGCAACCTGGAAGGCGGCCACGTACGGGTCCTGGACACCCAGGGCGATCACCGAGACCGCCCGGTCCGAGAGGTGCAGGGACACCGCGGTGCGGTCGCCGTCGGCGGGTGCCATGTGGAGACGGGCCGTCACCGGCACCTGGTCGGGCAGGAGCATCGCCGAGCGGACGGCGGAGCCGCGCCGGGCCTCCACCACGGTGGCCATCTCCGAGGTGATCCGGAAGCCGAGCGAGCGCAGCGCGTCCACGGCGGCGACCCGGACGCGCCCGGTGTCGGCGTGCACACGGCGTTCGGCGTCGAGCGTGATCGAGGCCAAGGTTCCTCCGGAGGAACGGAATTGGTGAGCGGAGGCGGGATCGGAGCGATCCCGGCGCGCAACCGTAGCGAAAACACCGCGCCGGGGTCCCCCGCTACGTGCACGTATTGACCGGACACCCGGCCGGACCTGCCCGTATGCTCGGCCCGGTGCAGCCGTCCCCCGACACCCGTACCGCCCCCTTGACCGCGGCGTTCCCGGTCGCGCTCGCCGACGACGCCGAGGCGGTTCTCGCCCTCATGCCCGCTTCGCGGCTCCGGCCCGCCCGCCCGTTCCCGGTCGTCGTCGAGGGCGAGCGGGTGACCGTCCCCGGGCGTCTCTACCACGACGAGCCGCCCGCCGGGGCGGTGGCGCTGCTCCCGCCCCGGCAACGCCAGCTCCTGCACTGCCTGTACTCGCGGCACCACGACGGGACGGTCCGGCAGCGGCACCTGGCGGAGATCGTCGGCTCGACCGACCCGTGGGTCGTCCCGTTCGTCGTGCAGCTGGTCGGCGAGTACGTCCTGGAGATCCTGGTGGACATCCGGGACGAGCTGCGCTCGCTCGCCGTGCCGGGCTCCCCCGGACGGCTCGCCTACGGGCGGTTCCTCGTCGACAACCCCGCCTTCTTCGCCAGCACGCAACGGCGGGTGGTGAGCTACTGGAGCTACTACCACCGCAGTACCCACCGCGACTTCCGGGCCTATCCGGGCTCCACGGTCCTCGACCTCCTGCGGTCCGCCGCCTCCGACCGGGCGGGCCGCCCCTGGCCGGACCTCACGCCCTCGGGCACGAGGTGAGGTGGCGCGTCCCCGTCCTTCTCCCGGCGGGCGGGGAGGCCGTGCCTTCGACTCAGGGCGCGGCGTAGCGGGTGACGTTGGTGATCCGGCAGCCGACCTTGCCCGACACCTGCGCCGTTCCCGGGGCCTTCTGCACGGCGGCCTGGTTCGGGGCGAGGTTGCTGGTCGCGGCGACGGCGGGAGCGGTGCTCTTGCCGCTGCTGGTGCTGACGCTGGGCCCTGCTCCGACCCCAAGGACCGGCTCGCCTCAGTGCGGCTCCACCAGGGCCGCCGCGGCGTCGGCGCAGCCCCAGCTGAGGGTGACGCCGGCGCCACCGTGGCCGTAGTTGTGGACGACCCGGCCATCGGGGTCGGCTTCGAGGCGGGGGCCGCCGTGGCGGGCGGGGCGCAGGCCGACGGCGTGGGCGAGGACGCGGGCGTCGCGGAGTTGCGGGATACGGGCCGTGCAGCGGGCGAGGATGGCCTCGGCGGTGGCCGGGTCGGGTGCGGTGTTCCAGTCGTCCGGCTGGAAGGTGCCGCCGAGGACGACGTCGGTGCTGCGGGGGTGGATGTAGGTGTAGCCGGCCGGGTCGTCCTGGATGCGGGTCGAGCTGGGCAGTCCGGGGTTGTGGACCAGGACGAGCTGGCCGCGCACCGGGTGCACGGCCGGGTCGTCGCAGAGCTTCCGGGCGCCGAGTCCGGTGGCGTTGACCACCACGGGGGCCCGGTCCAGGGCCTGGTCGAGGGCGTCGAGGCGGCGGTGGACGAGCTCGCCGCCGTTGTCGGTGAACCGGCCGAACAGCCAGGGCAGGTAGAGCGGCATCTCGACGGCGGGGGCGGTGAACGACCAGCCGTCCGCGCACTCCGGTCCGCGTTCGGCGGCCGTCAGCCGGCGCAGGTCGGGGACGGCGTCGCCCCACCAGGGCAGGCCTTCCGACTGCCGCTCGTGCTCCAGCATCCGGGTGCTGCGCATCGAGACGCCGGGTACGCCGTCCGCGGCCTGGCGGGCGAACTCGGCGAAGGCGGTCGCGGACCAGTCCGCCACCCGGCTGTCGGTGCCCGTGGCGACGGGGAACCAGACGGCCGCGGCCACCGCCGAGGTCGTCGACAGCAGGCCGTCGGCCGTCACCACGACGACCCGAAGTCCCTTCTCCTGCAGGCGGATCGCTGTGGTGAGCCCGATGATTCCGCTTCCGACCACGACGACGTCCATCGCGAACCCCTCCGTCCGAGGGCCGACGACCCGATGTCGGCGGCCGTGTCCAGGTAAGCCGGTCGCGCCCGGTCCCGTCCAAGACCAGTTCTGTCCCCGGGCGATAAGGCGCGCTTATCATCGCCGGATGGACAGGCGGACGGATCTGCGGACGGATCTCCGGATGGATCTGCGCCGGATGCGCTACTTCTCGGTACTGGCCGAGGAGTTGAACTTCACCCGGGCCGCCGGCCGGCTGCGGATCGCGCAGCCGGCGCTGAGCCAGCAGGTCAAGGCGCTGGAGCGGCAGCTGGGCGTGGAGCTGGTGGAGCGCACCGGCAAGGGCTGCGCGCTGACCCCGGTCGGGCGGGCGGTCGCGGAGGAGGCCCGGCGGGTGCTGCGGGAGGTGGCGGCGGCCGAGGAGCGGCTGGCGGCGGTGGCCCAGGGGCGGGAGGGGCGGCTGCGGGTGGCGTACACCCGCTCCGCCCGGGGCGGGGTCTGCGACGCCCTGGTGACGGAGTTCCGCAACCGCTACCCCCGGCTGGACGTCGCCCTGCAGACCGGCTGGACCTCGCACAACGTGGCCGAGCTGCTGGCCGGGCGGCTGGACGCGGCGTTCGTCCGGCCGCCCTTGGACATCCCCGGGCTCGACTGCCGGATCATCGCCGAGGAGGAGCTGCTGCTCGCCGTGCCGGCGGGCCATCCGCTCGCCCGCACCCGGGCCCGGATCGGCCGGCACCGGATCGCGGACGAGCCGGTGGTGCTGTGGCCGAGGGAGAACGGGCCCGGGATGCACGCGTTGATCACCGAGCAGCTGTGGCCGGGCCGTTCGCCCCGGATCGTGCGGGAGGAGCCGGACGACGAGCAGTTGCTGCTGGCGGTGGCGGCGGGGTACGGCATCGCACCCATTCCGGAGGGCCGGGCCCGGGTGTTCCGGATTCCCGGCGTCTGCCTGCGCCGACTCACCGCCCCGGTGCCGACGGTCACCCTGGGGCTTGCCCACGATCCCCGGACGGCGCCGCCGGCCGTCCAACTGCTGCTCGCGATGGCCCCCTCCCGTCCGACGCCGGGAGCCCGGGAATGAAGCAGAACGTGTGCGGCGACGGCCTGGGGCAGGCCTGGAAGATCGACTCCCTCTCCGGTGCGTCCCGCTACGAGAGCATCGCCTTCCCCGGCCAGTGCATGGACATCTACAACTGGGGACGCGGCCCGGTGGTCCAGCTCTGGGACTGCGGGAGCCAGGCCAACCAGTACTGGTGGCACGACACCTGACGGATCGTCGCCTCCAGGCGGCCCCGGTTCCCGCCCCCGCGAACCGAGCGGGGACGGGTACCGTCGCCCGAGGGCCGGTTCAGCCGATGGTGGAGCCGGTGATCGGGGCGGAGAGCTCGACGGTCTTGCCGTTCAGGCCGGTCTTGACGAACTGCCAGCTCAGGCCGGTGATGACGCCCTTGTCCAGCGGGGCCAGCTTGGCGAAGGCGGGCTGACTGAGGTCGATGTGGGTGGAGTCGCAGGAGGGACACTGGTCCTTCACCGGGACGGTGATGGTCTTGCCCTGGTAGCTGACCTTGACCGAAATGCCCTTGCAGACCGGGTCGTTGTTGGGGTTGGCGGTGGTCCACCAGGTGTGCGAGACGGCGACCAGCATCTGGGTGGCGGCGTTGATCTGGGTGCCGCAGGCGCCGTAGCCGGCGTCGTTGTAGTAGGTGGCCTTGCCGGTCATGGGCTTGTTGATCGGTATCGCGGCGCTGGCGGAGCCCGCGGTGAGGGCGATCAGGGCGGCTGCGGCGAGCGGGGCGCCCGCGAGGATCCTGAGGTTCTTGCCGATGGCGCGCATGGTTCGTTCCCTCCGGTTTGCGGTGCAGGGCATGGGCAGGCACAGGCAGACATGGGCATGACATGCGGAACTCGACACATTCGCACGACAGTTCGCCAACCGAATGTCCGCCCTTGTGGAGGAAACGTATGCGCCCGTCCGCAAGGTGGTCCAGACCTCCACGATGTTGGCATGAACACAAGGCAAGCATCTTTACCAATACGGCCGAAGGGGCGAAGATGCGTGACTGCCCCGCCACGGACGGTGTTGACAGAACGTCACCCGCGTCCCTCGGAGGCCCCTCAGATGCGCACCTCGCTCGTCGCCCTGCTCCTCGGCACCGTCCTGCTCCCGACCACCGCACCCGTCGCCGCCGGTGCGGCGCCCCGCGAGGTGAACCAGGGCTACAGCATCCCCGTCGCCGGCGTGACCGACCTCGGCGCGCTGCCCGTCCTCGGCAGCCTCGGGCTGGACTTCGCCCGCCTGCTCGGGCAGTAGCAACCCGGGCGGCGACCGCCGCCTTCGAGTAGCCGGGCCGCCCGGCGATGGTCCCCGATCCCCCACCAAGATCCCCCCGCCCGGGTTACCCTCGTCCCGCGCGGCGGCCCGGCCGCGCAGCCGACCGAGGGGGGAACGGATGATCGGGGACCTGCTGCCGGACGTCGTGGTGACCGAGGTGGCCTACGACGACCCGCCGGAGGCCCGGCTGGAGCCCGAGGAGGAGCCGGCCGTCGCCCGGGCCGTCGACAAGCGGCGCCGCGAGTTCACCACCGTCCGGCACTGCGCCCGGACCGCCCTCGCCCGGCTCGGCGTCCCGTACCGGCCGCTGGTCCCGGGCCTGCGCGGCGCACCGAGCTGGCCGGACGGCGTGGTCGGCAGCCTCACCCACTGCGACGGCTTCCGCGCGGCGGCCGTCGCCCGGGCCGGCACCCTCGCCTCCGTCGGCATCGACGCCGAGCCCGCGCTGCCGCTGCCGGAGGGCGTCGAGGAGACCGTCGCGCTGCCGGTCGAGCGGCAGCGGCTCGCCAAGCTGGCGGCCGAGCACCCGGGCGTCCCGTGGGACCGCATCCTGTTCAGCGCCAAGGAGTCGGTCTACAAGGCCTGGTTCCCGCTGACCCTGCTGTTCCTGGACTTCGACGAGGCCGAGCTCGACCTCTCCCCCGACGGCACCTTCACCGCCCGGCTGCTGGTCCCGGGCCCGGTGGTCGGCGGCCGCCGGATCGACGGCTTCGACGGGCGCTGGGCGGTCCGGGACGGGCTGCTCGCCACCGCGATCGCCGTCTCCCCCTGACGTCGCGCCGGGGTCGCGCCAGGAGACGCCGCGGTCGCCCGGGCGTCTCCCGGGCATCTCCCGGGCGGCCCCGGGCGGCCTCCTGAACCGCCGTCGGCGCGGCATATCCTCGACCCCGTGACGGTGACCTATGTGATCGACGGCAACGAGATCAAGACCCTGGACGACTTCTGGGACGTGGTCGGGCGGACCATCGGCGAGGACGGCTACTTCGGCCGCAACCTCGATGCCTTCGCCGACTGCCTGCGCGGCGGTTACGGCACGCCCGAGGACGGCGACTGGGTCATCGAGTGGCGCCGTCACGAGGTCTCCCGCCGCAACCTCGGCTACCCGGAGACGGTCCGCCGGCTGGAGCTGCGGCTGGCCCACGCCCACCCCACCAACCGGGCACGCATCACCGCCGAGCTGGAAGCCGCCCGGGCGGGCCGGGGGCCGACGGTCTTCGACTGGCTGGTCCGGATCATCGAGGGGGAGCACCCGGGCGGCCTGCGCCTGGTCTGAGCCGCCCGCCCCGAGACGCACGGCCTACGGTGCGCGGCGCACGGCCCGCGGTGCTTACCCCGGCCCGCCCGGCTACAGCACGTCCGAGAGCCGGACGAAGCGCCGCCCCGCCGCCAGCAGTCCCGGCAGCGCCGCCGCCACCCCGGGGGCCGTGCCGCCGCCCGGGTGGTTCAGGTGGCCGATCACGATCGCGCCGGGCGGGGCGGAGGCGACCTCCTGCCGCACCTCGGCGGCCGGCAGCGTCGCCCCGCCGTCCCCGTTCACGGTGAAGCCCGCCACGCGCTGGCCCAGGTCGGCGACCACCCGGGTGGCGACGTCGTCGTAGTGCGCGGTGCCGGAGCGGAAGAACCGGGGCAGGTGCCCGAGCAGCTCCGTGAGCTTCCGGGCGTTGCCCGCCACCTCGTCGTACACCTCGCCGACGTCGCCCGTGCCGGCGATGCCGTAGGCGGAGCGGCCGGTGACCGAGAGCGGGCGGTGGACGGTGCCGTGGTTGCCGATCTCGAACAGCGGGTCGGCGGCGAGCTGCTCGAACTCGTCCGGGTTGGCGTCGATCCAGCGGGCGTTCAGGAAGAGCGTGGCCGGCACGCCGTGCGCCCGCAGGGCGTCGATCAGGTCGGCGTCGTAGCCGTTGCCGCGGGGGCCGCCACAGGCGTCGAAGGTGAGCGCCGTGGCGCTCTCGCCCTCCGGCAGCTCCGTGATCACCCCGGACACCTCCAGGCCCCACTCGCTCGGGGCCAGCGCGCCGTACCGCTCGACCGTCTCGGCCCGGGTCGGCTCGTGCGGGGGCTGCTTCGCGGGTTCCGATGCGGAGGTCGGCGCGGGTGTCGGCGCCGGCGTCGGATCCGGCCCGGGTGTCGACGCGGCGGGCCCGGCGGGCGGTATCGCCGAGGGCGAGCCGGTGCCCGACGTCCGGCCGCCGCACCCCGCCAACGCGCCTCCGGCCACCACCATGAGCAGCGCCCGCCGGCTCACCGCCATGCCCGTCTCCCATTCGCGCGATTTCTCATATAAACCGATGACATGACTATGAACCGACCAATCGTCACTCCCCGCAACTCGCCCCGGCCCCCGCCCGGCCCCTCTTCACCGAGCCGCCCCGCCCCCGTGGGCCCCGACTCACCCCCGGTTCACTCGCCGGGGTAGGCACGCGAGCGACCCGCCCGCCCCGATCCGGAGGCCTCGATGCCGACCGACCCCAGCACCCCGCGCCCCGACCAGCCGACCTCCCGGCCCACCGACCCGCCGGCCCCGCAACCGACCCCGCAGCCGACCTCCCCGTTCACCGACCCGCCGGCCCCGCAGCCGGCCGCCGGGCCCGCCCGCCGTGACCTGCTCCGCACCGGACTGGCCACCGGCGCCGCCACCGCCCTCGGCCTCGCCGCCGCCACCGGCCGGGCGGACGCCGCCCCCGCCGACGGCCCCGGCGCCACTCCCCCCGACCGCACCCTCACCCTCACCGGCCACCTGCCCACCGGCGCCCCCGACTTCGTGTACCTCCCGGTCGAGGTCCCCGAGGGCGTCCGCGAGCTGGCCGTCTCCTACGGCTACGACAAGCCCCCGGTCCCGGCCGGCACCCCCGGCAACTCCTGCGACATCGGTCTCTTCGACGAGCGCGGCACCGAGCTCGGCGGCCCCGGCTTCCGCGGCTGGTCCGGCGGCTTCCGCACCGCGTTCAGCCTCTCCCGCGGCGCCGCCACCCCCGGCTACCTCCCCGGCCCGATCAACCCCGGCACCTGGCACGTGGTCCTCGGCCCCTACCAGGTCGCCCCGCAGGGCCTGGAGTACCACGTCGAGGTCACCCTCCGGTTCGGCCCGCCCGGGCCGCGGTTCACCCCGCACTACCCGGCGGAGCGGGCCCGTGGCCGCGGCCGGGCCTGGTACCGGGGCGACTGCCACCTGCACACCGTCCACTCCGACGGGCGGCGCAAGCCCGAGGAGGTGGCGGCCGGGGCGCGCGCGGCCGGCCTGGACTTCATCGTCTCGACCGACCACAACACCAGCGCCTCGCACGCCGTCTGGGGCCCGCTGGCCGGCCCCGACCTGCTGATCCTGCCGGGCGAGGAGATCACCACCCGCAACGGCCACTGGCTGGCCCTCGGCCTGGAGCCCGGCCAGTTCGTCGACTGGCGCTACCGCTCGCGCGACGAGGAGTACCCCCGCTTCGTCCGCCAGGTCCACCGGGCCGGCGGCCTGGTCGTGCCCGCGCACCCGTACTGCCCGTACGTCGCCTGCCAGTGGAAGTTCGGCTACGAGGAGGCCGACGCCGTCGAGGTGTGGAACGGCCCGTGGACGTACGACGACGAGTCGGCGGTGGACACCTGGGACGGCCGGCTCGCCGTCGCCCTGCGCGAGGGCCGCTCCTGGCTGCCCGCCCTGGGCAACAGCGACGCCCACAGCGAACCGCAGGTCATCGGCTCCCCCCACACCGTGGTGCTGGCCGAGGACCTCACCCGGGACGCGATCCTCGACGGGCTGCGCGCCGGGCGCAGCTGGCTGGCCGAATCCTCGGCCGTCGAGGTGGACTTCACCGTGACCGGGCACGGCCGCCGGGTGGGCATCGGCGAGGAGCTGACCGTCCCGGCCGACGCCCCGCTGGACGTCCGGCTCACCGTCTCCGGCGTGCCCGGTGGGACGGTGCGCCTCCTCACCGACGAGGGGCAGATGCACCAGGAGTCGCTGCCCGCCGACGGCGCCGGCACCGTGATGTGGCGCACCACCGCCTCGCTCGCCGCCTACGTCCGGGCCGAGGTGCGCCACCCGAAGGCGGACGGCACCCCGGGCAGGGGCAACGCGATGGGACCGGACCTGCCCTGGGGTCCGATGGCGGCGCTCACCAACCCGATCGTGCTGCGCACCGGGGACCGGTAGGGGCCCGCGGCGGGCGCCCCGACCGCCCGCCGAACCGTCACCGACCGACCACCGCCCCGCCACCGCCCGCTCGCCCACCGGCCCCCGAGCGCTCGCCCACCGGTCCCCGATCGGTCGGCGAGCACCCCTCCGACCCGCCCAGGAACCGGATGGGGGACGACTCGGGCCACCCGTTTGGACTAGGTTGATCCCCGAAACGCATCAGTCGTAGGGACGAGGCGGTCGGTTGTCCGGATATGGGCCGACCAGCTCCTTCGCACTCCGACCGCCCCGCCCCGGCTACCCGCCCGTCCCCGGCCCGCGAAGGGATCAGCAGCTGTGAACCGTACGACCGTAGGTGGGCCGGAGCTCGGGGGCGGCCTGGGCGCCGGGGGCGTCCTCGTCCTCGTCGACCCGGCCGGGGCCGGAGACAGCCCGGTCGCGGAGCTGCTCGCCCGGGAGCTGAACCCGAGCGTCCACCTGCGGACGGACGACTTCCTGCGGGTCATCCGCAGCGGCCAGCTCCCGCCCCACCTGCCCGAGGCCGGGCGCCAGAACGCCACCGCCCTGGCCGCGGCCGCCCAGGCCGCCTTCGCCTACGCCACCCGCGGCTACCAGGTCGTGGTGGAGGCCCCCGCCGTCCCGGCCACCCTCGACACCTTCCGCCGCGAGAGCCGCGCCACCGGCGCCGCCCTCCACTACGTAGTCCTCCGGCCCGGCCCGGCGCCCGAGGACGGCGCCCACAGCCTCGACACCACCGCCCTCACCCCCGAGGCCACCGCCGACTCCGTCCTCACCGCCCTCACCCGCCGCACCCACCTCCTCGGCTGGTAGACCTCGACAGGTGCCCGGGGCCGTCGGTGGCCGCCCCGCCCTACGCCCCCACCACGCCGTCGATCGCCTCGCGCAGGAAGTCGGCGTGCCCGTTGTGCCGGGCGTACTCGTGGATCAGGTGGAGCATCACCAGCCGCAGCGACACCTCGGCGTCCCAGCGGGCCTGGTAGCCGGTGACGTCGAGGGAGTCGGCGGCGAGCTCGATGCGGCGGGAGTGCTCGACCTCGGCCTGCCAGGCGGCGAAGGCCTCGGCGCGGGTGGCGCCGGCGGGGTCGTACGCGGCCTGGTAGTCGCCGTCCCCGGACCAGACCAGCGGCAGGTCCTCGCCGTCGATCACCCGGCGGAACCAGGCGCGCTCGACCTCCGCCATGTGCCGGACCAGCCCGAGCAGGCTGAGCGTGGAGGGCGGGCTGGAGCGCAGGCGCAGCTGCTCGTCGGTCAGGCCCTCGCACTTCAGGGCGAGGGTCGCCCGGTGGAAGTCGAGGAAGCCGCGCAGCATCTCGCGCTCGCCGCCGGTCAGCGGCGGGGCGGGGCGGTCGTCGGGGATGTTCACGGTGTCGTTCTCCTCGCGGTGGTCGGAAATCCTCGCGGACTGTAGCGAACCGTCCGGCCCGTCCGGAGGTGATTTTTTTTCCGCGCCCCGCACCCGGCTGTCACATCCGTGCGCCCTGCGGTGTCTTCATGCCCGGCAACACGGCAACACCACGACACGGCAACCCGCCGAACCACCGACCCGGGAGGACACCATGGCACTGCGACTGCCGAAGGCCCAGCTGCCCGCCGAGCTGAGCGAGAACATGATCAAGGGTTTCGGGGCCGCCCTCGAACCCGTCGAGGCGATCTGGCACAACCCCGGCGTCGCCACCGCGAACCTGGACTTCTCCCGCCGGATCGCCGAGTGGGACGCACTCGACGAGAGCCTCAAGTCCTTCGCCCACATGGCGGTGGCCGCGCAGGTCGGCTGCGGCTGGTGCCTGGACGTCGGCTACTTCCAGGCGCAGAACCGGGGCCTGGACCTCGCCAAGGCGAGCCAGGTGCCGAACTGGCGGGCCGCAGAGGTGTTCACGGCGCTGGAGCGCGAGGTGATGGAGTACGCCGAGGCCATGACCGTGACCCCGCCGGCCGTCACCGACGAACTGTACGACCGCCTGCTGGACCGGCTCGGCGCGGCGGCCATGGTCGAACTCACCGCCTACGTCGCCTTCGTCAACATGGCCACCAGGAACAACACCGCGAACGGCGTCCGCTCCCAGGGCTTCTCCGACGCCTGCGGGATCCCGCTGGCCCGGCGCACCGCCGTCGTCGACGACCCGGCCGGGGCGTCGCCGGCATGACCGAGGACCCCTTCGTCACCCACCGCGGCCTGCTCTTCACCGTCGCCTACGAGTTGCTCGGCTCCGCCGCCGACGCCGAGGACGTGCTGCAGGAGTCCTGGCTGCGGTGGGCCGGGGTCGACCGCGGGCAGGTGCACGACCCGCGTTCGTACCTCATCCGGATCGTCACCCGCCAGGGCCTCAACCGGCTGCGGACACTGTCCCGCCGACGCGAGCAGTACGTCGGCGAGTGGCTGCCGGAGCCGCTGCTCACCAGCCCCGACGTCGCCGAGGACGTGGAACTCGCGGAGAGCGTCTCGTTCGCGATGCTGACCGTCCTGGAGACCCTCGGGCCGACGGAACGGGCGGTGTTCGTGCTCCGCGAGGTCTTCGAGCTGCCGTACGAGGAGATCGCCGACGCCCTCGGCAAGACCTCGGCCGCCGTGCGGCAGGTCGCCCGGCGGGCCCGCGGGCACGTGGCCGCCCGCCGGCCCCGGGTACGGGTGAGCCGCGACGAGCAGCAGCGGGTGGTGGAACGGTTCCTGGCGACCCTGCGCACCGGGCGGCTGCAGGACCTGATGGAGGTGCTGGCGCCGGACGTCGTCCTGATCGCCGACGGCGGCGGGATCGCGGCGGCCGTGACGGCCCCGGTGCACGGGGCCGAGGCGGTGGCGGCGCTGCTCGCGCGCACCGGACGGCTGCCGGTCGCCTTCGAGACCACCACGGTGTGGCTCAACGGCGCGCCGGCCGGGCGGATCGACATCGGCGGCGAGCCCTCGGTGGTGAGCCTCGCGGTGGAGGACGGCCGGATCACCCGGATCTACATCGTGCGCAACCCGCGGAAACTGACCCGGATCGACGCACCGGCCGACCTCACCCGGTGACCGCCCCCGGTCGCGTGGTGGTGCCCCGAGCCCCTCGGAGCACCACCACGCCCCCACTGTCCCCGGGGCCCTCCCCCATCACGTACCGTGTTCGGACCACCACAGGTTTGGGTACGTACCTCGGCGCGCCCGACGGCCGGGCACCCACCGAGCAGGAGACCCAGCGGCCCATGGATCACAACCGCATCCCCCCGACCGTGCGCAAGACCTACGGCACCGATGATCTGGCCAAAGTCGCCAGTTTCGCCGGAGGCTTCATCAATTTCGGCCACTGGCAAGGGATCGACCTCACCGCCCCGACCACCGAGGACCGGGTGCGCAGCCAGGAGCAGCTCTACCGGCGGGCGTTGCGGGAGTTCCCCGAGCCGCGCGAACGGCTGCGGCTGGCGGAGGTGGGCTGCGGGCGCGGGCTGGGCTCGGCGCTGGCACTGCGGGAGTTCCGCTTCGCGGGGGTGACGGGGGTGGACATCCACCCGGACCAGATCGAGCGGGCCCGTGCCGTCAACGCGAGAGCCCTGGCCACGTACCCCGATCGGCTGGCGTACACCCTCGGATCGGCCGACGAACTCCCCTTCTCCGACGGCTATCTGGACGGCGTCTTCTCCGTCGAGGCGGCCCAGCACTTCCGCGAGCTGACCGGCTTCGCCCGTGAGTCGGCCCGTGTCCTGCGCTCCGCCGGACGGCTGGTCGTGACCACCTTCTTCACCGCCCCGGGCGCCGACGTCGCCGAACGCCTCAAGATCCTCCTCGCCAGCTTCGCCGACGGCCTCGACGTCGCCCACCCGCTCGACGACTTCACCGCCGCCCTCACCCGCTCCGGCTTCACCGACATCACCACGGAGTCCATCGGCGCGGACGTCTGGCCAGGCTTCGACCGCTACCTCGTCGACGTCGTCCCCACCGCCCACTGGTCCCGAAACTTCCTCACCGCCTGGCGCGACGGCCTCGTCGACTACCACGTCGTCACCGCCATCCGCATCTGATCCGCCGGATCCTGCCGCGCAGCGCCTGTGTCGGCGGCCCTCTGCTCGGTCGGACAGGGGCTGTTCACGGTAACGGCGGCCGCCGTCATGGCAACGGCGGCCGCCCGGAGCTCGGGGCGGGAACGGGTCAGCGTCGCAGGGTGGTGACGGTGAGGCCCGGGGCGGAGCGGATCTCGGCCTCGGTGAAGCGCTCGGTCACCCACTGCTTGCGGGCGTAGGCGCGGGTCTGGTCGGTGAAGTGGGAGGACGTCGGGTCGGCGGACTCGCCGTAGGTGAGCAGCGTCCGGGTGCGCGGGCCCCGGTCGGTCAGCTCGGTCGCCATCACGAAGGTGGCGCCGTGCGGGACGCTGCGGAGGTCCGTCGGGTAGGTGCCGCCGCCGGCGCCCGAGTCCGGTCCGGCCGTGACGACGTTGAAGCAGCCCAGCTGGTGGGAGCAGCCGTGCAGCGGGACGCCCGCCCAGCGCTGGACGCGGCCGATCGGGGCGTCCACCGGCAGGCCGCGGCTCGCCAGGTCCTTCACCGCGTCGGCCAGCGCTCGCTGGGCGACGGGGTTGGCGGCGTCGATGCCGCGCGGGGTGGTCAGCGGCCGGGCCGGGTCGGCCGGGACCGTCTGCCAGGCGGTCGTGCCGGTCTTCGCCAGCGCGTCCCGGTACGCCTGCCAGAGCACGGTGCCCCGGCTGTCGGCGTCGGCCCTCGTGTCCCAGGCCGCGAGCGCGCCGCACGCCGGGCGCACGTCCACCCGGGTGCCGTCGGACGCGGCGATCTCCGGGTGGGCGCGGCACAGGGCCACGGCGTCGTCGCGGTCGAGTTCGGCGCTCTGCACCCGGTTGCCGAACATCGTCGCCTGGAGCGAGCCGAGGGTGAAGCCGGGGGCGCCGAGGCCGTCGATGCCGGCCCTGCGGTCGGCGATCATCCGCAGGCTGAGCTGGGTGCGCAGCATCCGCTCGGAGGCGCCCCGGTAGACGGTGGGCAGGCCGGTGATCGGCGCGTCCGCGTTGGTCAGGTACGGGCCGTTGTTGGCGTTGGCGACGTAGTCGGTGCGGGTCAGTGCCGGGTGGTTGGCGGGGCCGAAGACGCCGGGCACGAGCGCGTCCGGGTCGCGGCCCGGATCGCAGGCGGTGGTCGAACCGTCCAGCACCGGCCCGATGGCGGTGACCGCGGCCAGGCAGCGGCCGAGCTGCTCGTCGGGGAGGTGCGGGACGGCGGAGGCGTCGGTGAACCAGGTGGTGCCGCTGGAGTCGACGGCCGTCGTGTACACCCAGGGGAGGCCCTGGTAGGTGCGCTGGGCCTGGCGCAGCTGGTCGAGGTTCTGGGCCCGGCCGATCGCCAGCCACTGGTTCAGGGAGCGGAGGTTCTCGGCGTTGGCGTCACCGAGGGTGTAGGCGTACTGCCCGGTCCAGCCCTCGGAGAGGACGTAGCCGAGGCGGGAGCGGTAGACGGTCCGGTCGACGGTGGAGAGTGTCCCGTCGGCGGCCCGGACGGTGATCCTGACGGCCTCCTGGGCCATCCGTTCGACCTTGCCGTCCACCAGGTACGCGGTCGGGTCGCCGGGCACCAGCGTGAGCCGGTGGAGGGCGTAGTGGTCCGCGTAGCTGGTGGTGTGGCTCCAGGCGAGGCCGCGGGTGTGGCCGATCTGGAGGAACGGAATGCCGTACAGTCCGGCGCCGGCGACGTCCAGGACGCCGGGGATGGTCAGCTGGGCCTGGTAGAAGCGCTGCGAACCGGCCCACTGGAGGTGGGGGTTGGCCAGCAGCAGGCCGTTGCCGTTGCGGCTGGCGTCGCGCCCGATCGCCCAGGCGTTGCTGCCGAGTTCGGGGTTGTCGGCGGAGCGGCCGGGAGCGGCGATCCGGGCCGGGGCCGCCCCGGCTCCGGACGTCCCCTCCGCGGTCGCCCCCGCAGCGCTCGCCCCGGGGGCGAGTCCGGCCCCGGCGCCCGGGACGGCCGTGGCGATCTGCTCCTTGGCGGCGGAGCTGCCCGCTTCGGTGTTGACGTCGTAGAGGATGTTCCACAGGTCGTCCGCGGTGATCGGCCCGACCCAGGCCTTCCCCCGGCAGGACGGGTCGGGGAGGTGGTCGGTGCCGGTGTCGCCCAGGTAGCGGTTGTACCCGGCGACGTAGCCGTCCACCAGCTGCCGCGCTTCGTCGGTCGGGCCGAGCGGCGCGGGGGCGGCGAGCAGCCGCCGCACCGTCCCGGTGCCCAGCACGCCCCGCTGGTAGGTGTCGCTCACCAGGTTGGTCACCCGGTCGACGGACCGGCCGTCCGGACCGAAGTGGCGCGAGCGCTCGCCGCGCACGGTGACCACCTGGTCGGCGAGCTGGCACAGGTTGTCCTGGGCGAAGGCGTACCCGTAGCCGTAGCCGAGGCCGCCGAAGTCGCGGGCGACGACGTGCGGGACGCCGTACTCGGTCCGGCTGATCTTCGCGGTCCAGCCGCCCCGGTCGATGTCCCGGCCGGCCCCGGGGTCGCCGTCCGCGGCCCGCGCCGCGGTGGGCACCAGGGCCGCCAGCAGCGCGGACGTCAGTCCGACCGCCACGGCCGCCGAGGTGAAACGCCTTCGGATCGCACTGAACTGACGCTCTCTCATGTCTTCCGTTCCCGTCATGGGCCCCACGCTGACGCCGTGGCGCCCGGCCGGTCATCCCCCCTCGGGACGACCCTTCCTCGGCCACCCGGCTGATCCGTGTACGTCTCGGGTAGGGGATGTCCTTGCTCGCACCACCTCTACGGTCGGGCGATGCGGTCCGTGGATCATCAGGGTCCGGCGCTCCGGCGGAGCCCGGCCGCGGACGGCGAGCAGCGGACGGTGGACGGATCAGGCCGAGGAGTCGGTCGGTCCGGTGGGCACCTGCCACTCCCGGCGCCGGCCCTTGTTGGTCAGCAGCGACCCCTCCTTGAAGACCAGCAGCCCCAGCCGGCTCGCCAGTTCGGCGAGCGGCGGCAGGGTGTCGCCGGCCTTGCCGTACCCGAAGGAGGGCAGGACCGCGGTCTCCTCGAAGTACTGCTGGAGCCTGGACGGCAGCCCCGCGGGGACGGTGCCGCTGTTCCGGCCGAAGCCGAGCAGTGTCCGCCGCACCTCCTCCTGCCGGCCCAGCGCGCAGGTCTCGGCGATGGCGGCGTCCCCGAGCGGGTCGCCGGCGCTGCGCATCCGGTCGAGCAGGTCGTCCGTCCAGCCATTGGCGGCCAGGTGGTCCTCCGTCGAGTCGACAAGCGATCCGCATACGTATCAGCGCGCTCCGGGCCGCCCCGGCAACCTCACCCGAACGAGGGCGCGCCGACCGCACCGACCGCACCGACGGCGAACGGGCACCGCCGAGGGCGCCCTCACGCCCGGAGGAACTCCAGCACCGCCAGCACCCGCCGGTGGGTCTCCTCGGCCGGCGGCAGGTCCAGCTTCATCAGGATGTTGCCGATGTGCTTGCTCACCGCCGCCTCCGAGACCGTCAGCTCCCGGCAGATCGCCGCGTTCGACCGCCCCTGCGCCATCAGCCCCAGCACCTCCCGCTCGCGCGGGGTGAGCCGCTCCAGCGGACTGCGGCGGCGGCGCAGCAGGTGCCGCACCACCTCCGGGTCCACCACCGTGCCCCCGGCGGCCACCGTGCCGACGGCCGCCACGAACTCCTCGATCTGCCCGATCCGGTCCTTCAGCAGGTATCCGACCCCCCGGCCGTCCCCCGCCTCCAGCAGCCGGGCCGCGTACGAGTGCTGCACGTACTGGCTGAGCACCAGGACGGGCAGCCCGGGGAAGCGTTCGCGCAGCGCGAGCGCCGCCCGGAGCCCCTCGTCGCTCTGGCCCGGCGGCATCCGGACATCCGTGACCACGAGGTCCGGCCGGTGCTCCCCGACCACCGTCCGCAGCGCCTCGGCGTCCCCGACGGCCGCCACCACCCGGTGCCCGAACCGGGCCAGCAGGCCGACCAGGCCCTCACGCAGCAGGACGCCGTCCTCGGCCAGCACCACCCGCAGGCCGTCCGCCGTCGGTCCGCCCGTCATCACACCGCTCCTCGGTCGATCGGGGCGCAGGGGATCTCCACCCGCACCAGGGTCGGTCCGCCGGGCGGACTGCTGACGGTCAGTGTGCCGTGCACCACCGCGACCCGGTCGGCCAGCCCGGTCAGTCCGGTGCCGCGCGCCGGGTCGGCGCCGCCGCGGCCGTCGTCCGTCACCTCGATCGTCAACCGGCCGTCCGCGAAACGGCCTTCGACCGTAGCGCCGCTCGCACCGCTGTGCTTGGCGAGGTTGGCGAGCGCCTCGGTGACGGCGAAGTAGCCCGCCGACTCGACCGGGGCCGGAAGCCGCCCGGGCAGCTCGAAGCGGGTGTCGACGGGGACGGGCGAGCGGTCGGCGGCGTCCGCGCAGGCCTCCGGCAGGCCGTGGTCGGTGAGCACCTGCGGATGGATGCCGTTGATCAACTCCCGTAGTTCGGCGAGGACTTCACCTGCCTCCCGGTGCGCCTCGGCCAGCCGGGCGGCCAACGGCCCGTCCGCCGGCGCGTCCAGCCGGGCCAGCCCGAGCACCATGGTCAGCGCCACCAGCCGCTGTTGCGCGCCGTCGTGCAGATCGCGCTCGATCCGGCGCCGCTCCGCCTCGAAGGCGTCCACCAACCGGGCCCGTGAGCGCACCAGTTCACCGATCCGCTGCTCCTGCCCGCCCGGCGCCAGCACCAGCCGGACCAGCGCCGCCCGGGCCGCCGCCAGGACGGCCAGCGGGTAGGCGAGCAGCGGGAGCAGCAGCAGTCCGGCCAGCCCGAGCAGGGCGGCCGTCACCGGCGAGTGCACCACGACCACCTTGAGCACGTTCACCTGCTCGCCGTCCCGCAGGAGCAGCGGCAGCGCCGCGATCAGGTACCCGGGCACGGCGAGGACGCAGCCCGCCACCGCCAGGTCGATCGGCCAGAGCACGAAGGCGGCCAGCAGCGCGAAGCCCAGCTCCCGCCAGGTCGCCTGCTCGCGGTAGCGCAGCCGCAACCAGGCGGCCAGGCCCGGGTGGTGGGGGACGAGGTGCGGGTCCGGCACCCGCCCGCCGTCCAGGAAGCGGACCAGCCGCCGCTCCCAGGCGGCGATCGGCACCCCGGCCAGGACCAGCGCGGCCGCCAGCGGCAGCCCGAGCAGCACCACCGTCAGGACCCCGGCGACCAGCCCCGACAGCAACAGCCCGAAGCAGAGCAGCAGCCCGCTCAGACCGGTCGCCAGCAGGTACCCGGCCGCCCGCCAGGGGGCGGCGGAGCGCAGGAACCCGGCCCGGGCCGGCGGCGCCCAGAGGCCCCTCGAACCCGGCCCGGTCGCTCCGTCCGCTCCGACCTGTCCGACCTGTCCGACCTGTCCGGTCGCCGTACTGCCGCTCACCTGGGCCCTCTCTTTCGGATCACGCCAGGCGGTCGCCGCCGGAGCACGCACCTCGCCGGCTTGTCGTCGGTCGCCGATGCTCCGCATGGACTCCCTCCTCCGCACCGCCGATGCACGCACTCCAACGACGCCCACTGGTCCGACGTGATCCGAAAGAGAGGGCCTTGCCCTCTCGGCACGGGAATCCCGTCCGCACACCCTAGGCCCCGGGCGGGCGCGCCGGCGGTAGGGCCCGGCCTACCTTTTCCCGGGTCCTCCCCCGGCCCCCGGGGCCCGCCACCGGCGGAGGACCCCCACGGGTAGGGCCGCCCCTACCGCCCGGAGTAGGCCCCGGCCTGCTGACCGCCCCCGCCCCCGACCGGTTCGCTGGACGCCATGAGAATGCTGCGGATCGCCCTGACCTCCCTGACCACCCGCTGGCCCTCCCTGCTCGGCGCCTTCCTCGCCCTCGCGCTCGGCGTCGCGATGACCGCCGTGATGCTGCTCGGCCTCGCCGCCGCGCTCGACGCGTCGCGCGGGGGCGGGGAGCTGGTCTCGCTGGTCGCCGCGCTCGGCACCGCCGGCGGGGTGAGCGTGTTCGTGTCGGCGTTCGTCGTCGCCTCCACCTACTCGTACGCGGTCGTCCGGCGCCGCCGCGAGTTGGGTCTGCTCCGGCTGGCCGGGGCCACCCGGGCCCAGGTCCGGCGCACGGTGCTCGCCGAGGCGCTGCTGCTCGGCGCGGCCGCGTCCGCCACCGGCTGCCTGCTCGGCCGGCTCGGCGCGCCCGCGCTCCTGCGGTGGCTGTCCGGGGCCGGCATGGCCCCGCCCGGGTTCGCCCCGAGCGGTTCGGCCTGGCCACTGCACGCCGCGTTCTGGACCGGGCTGCTGGTCGCCCTGGGCGGGGTCGCGGTGGCCGCTCTGCGCGCGGGCCGGGTCGGCCCGCTGGACGCCCTGCGCGCGGCCGACCTCGACACCGGGGTGCTGACCCGCGGCCGGCTGCTGCTCGGCCTCGGCCTGGTCCTCACCGCCGCCGCGCTGGCCGGCACCGCACTCGTCACGGACCCGGCCGACCTGCTGCACCGCAAGACGTACACCACCGGGCCGATGTGGCTGATCTGCGCGGCCGGCCTGCTCTCCCCGCTCCTGGCGCCGCCGCTGGTCCGGGTGCTCGGCCTGCTGCTGCCCGTCCGGCTCACCGGGTACGCGGGCCGGCTGGTGCCCGCCAACGCCGCCGCCGCGCTGCGCCGTACCGGCGCGGTGGCCGCGCCGGTGCTGGTGGCGGTGGCGCTGACCGGCTCGCTGAGCGGCGCGCTGGACACGGTGGGCGCCGCCCGGGCCGCCGAGGCCCGTGCCCGGACCGCCGCCGACCTGGTCGTCCGCCCCGCCGGTCCGGCGGCGCCGCTGGTGGCCGCCCTGCGGGCGGTCCCCGGCGTGAGCGCCGTCTCGGCGACCGCGCCCACCCCGCTGGCCCTGGTCGAGCCGGACGGCGTCACCGTCCGCTCCGAGGCCCGCACCGCCGACCCGGCCGGCCTGGCCGCCCTCGCCCGGCTCCCCCTGCTGGCCGGTTCCCCGGCCGGTCTCGACGACGACTCGCTGATCCTGCCCGCCGAGTGGGGCCGGGCGGTCGGCGAGCCGGTCCCGGTGGTCCGGGCCGACGGCAGCCGGACCGTTCTGCGGGCCGTCGCCGTGCTGCGCGACGGCCTGGGCGACAACGGGCTGTACGTCACCGCCGCCAACGCCCCGGGCGCCCGGGTGGACCGGATCGAGGCCCGGCTCGACCCCGGCACGGACGGCCCGGCCGCCCTCGAATGCGCCCGGGCCGCCCTCCGCCCGTACGGGGCGACGGTCCTCGACCGGGCCGGCTGGTTCGCCGCCACCTCGCCCGCGAATGCCCGGATCTCCTGGCTGCGGACCGTCCTGGTGCTCGGCCTCGCGCTCCTCTACACCGCGATCGCGCTCGCCAACACCCTGCTCACCACCACCGGGGACCGCCGCCGCGAACTCGCCCTGCTCCGGCTGGCCGGCGCCACCCGGGGCCAGGTGGTGCGCCTGGTGACCGCGGAGGCGGTGCTGGTGGCGGCGGTCGGCGTGGTGCTGGGCTGCGCCGTGGCCGGCGCCCAACTCGGCGCCATGCACACCGCGCTGGGCGTCCTCGGCGTGCCGGGGCCGTGGGTGCTGCCGTGGCGGCCGGTCGGGCTGGTGGCGGCCGGGGCGGTGGTCCTCGCCGCCCTGTGCGCCGCCCCGGCCGCCGGCTGGATGCTCCGCCACCGCCCGGTGGCGGCCGCTGCCCGCTGAGCGGCATGCCCGCTCCTTGGGCCGGCGCGGGCCTCGGATCGGCTCAGCCCACCGTGGCCGACGCCGGGGCCGGACGCGCCGGTTCGGCCACGGTGCCGTCGGCCGCCCCGCCCAGCGTCGCCAGCCGCCGCAGGCCGGCCCGGCGCTGGAGCGCGCCGAGACCGACGGTGGCCGCGCCGAGACCGAGCCAGCCGAGCGGTCCGGCCGCCATCACCACTCCGGTCAGCAGCAGCGGCCCCACCGACTTCTGCACCGACTGGGACATACCGGCGACCCCCAGGTACGAGGCCCGGGCGCCCGGCGGGGCCAGCACCACCGCCAGCTCCCAGGAGCTCACCGAGCGCAGCAGCTCCGCCAGGGTGATCAGGACCGCCGCGCCCAGCAGCGCGACCGAGGCCACGACCGGCCCGACGCCGGTGGCGAGCACGATCAGCAGACAGCCGCCCAGCACCGTCACCCCGTACCAGCGCAGCGCGGCGGCCGCCCCGAGCGCGCCCTCCGCCCAGGCCGAGACCCGCAGTTGCAGCAGCACCACGAGCACCGTGTTGAGCACCAGGAAGACCGGGACGACGGCGTGCGGCGCGCCGGTGTGGTGGACCAGCCACAGCGGCAGCCCGACGTTGAGGATCGAGTCGTCCAGGTTCAGCGGGATGTCCAGCAGGACGAACCGCAGGTAGCCGCGGTCGCACCAGGGGCTCGGCACGGCGGACGGCGTCCCGGCGGGCTCGCCGCCGGGACGGTCGCCGGCCTTCGCCGCGACCAGGCCGTGCCCGGACGGCTCCCGGGTGCGCCGGACCAGTACGGCGGCCAGCAGGTAGGACAGCCCGTTGGCGGCGATCAGCACCCGGTAGGCGCCCGCGGTCCCCACCGCCAGTCCGATCGCGGCGACGCCCGCGCCGAGCGCGTACCCGGCGTTGGCCACACTGCGGAACAGCGCCTGGTAGGTGGCCCGCCGCTCGCCCGCCACCCGGGTCGCGAACAGCATCTCCAGCGTCTTGGCGGCCCGCTCGGCCAGGCAGATCAGGGCCACCACGGGCAGCAGCGCGGCGAAGTCGTCGACCACCAGGAGCAGTCCCATCGCCCCCAGCCGCAGCAGGTGGCAGCCGATCAGCAGCCACCGCACCGGGACCCGTTCGGCCGCCCGCCCGGCCAGCGGGGACCCGGCGATCCCCGCCACCGCCCCCACTCCGAGCAGCAGCCCCAGCTGGCGCGCGTCCATTCCGCACGCATAGGTGAAGTAGAGCACCGAGGCCGCCGCCCACACCCCCGTGCCGGTCCGGTCGACGCACTGCGCCAGCAGCATGATCCGCGCGTCCCGCCCGCCCGGCGGCCGCCGCAGCTGCGCCATCAGTCCGTTTCCCCGCATGGCAGTCCCCCGTCGCGCGATCGACATCAATCTCGACATCAAGATACTTCACATCAAGAGACCTTTGGAACCCCAAGGACCGCCCGTGACCACGAGCGGGCAGGCTCCACCGGACCCGCCTCGACGGACCCGCGCACTCGACCGGCGCCACCGGCGCAGCCCTCGACGCGCGGCGGGCGGTGCGCCACACTCTCCCCAGCAGCACCCGCGCTCCCAACGCACCGGCACGACTCAACGACCACCGCACCACGGAGAGCCGATCGGTGACCACTCGTCAACTTCTGGAGATCCCCTTCTCGTCCGGCCGGACCGGATCCGGCCCCGCCACCTGGGGCCAACGGGCCATCTGGGACGCCGTACGACAGCTGCCGCCGGCCGATGCGCCGCGCTACAACATCGCCACCGCGGCGCCGCTGGACCCGGGGCTGCCGCTGCCGGTCCTGCTGACCGCGCTGGAACAGCTGCTGCACCTGCACGACTCGCTGCACACCCGCCTGCTCCCGGACGAGGCCGGCGACCTCCGCCAGACCGTGGACGGCGAAGGCACCCTGGCCGTCCACCTGCTGAGCGCCGGGGAAGGCCAGGACCCGGCCGGGCCGGGCGCCCGGCTGCACGAGGAACTGGCGGCCCAGGCCTTCGACACCGCCGTCCAGTGGCCGCTGCGGATCGGCGCGGTGACGGCGGACGGGCTGGTCCGGCACGTCAGCCTGGTGCTCTCGCACACCGCGGTGGACGGCTCCGGAATGAGCCGGCTGGTCGCCGACCTGGCCGCGCTCTGCCTCGGCGGCTCGCCCGAGGAGCTGGCCGAGCTGCGCCGATCCACCCGACAGCCGCTGGAGGAGGCCGAGTTCCAGACCTCCGACCGGGGCCTGCGGCGCGATGCGGCGGCCCGCAAGCAGTTCGTGCGCAAGCTCCGACTGGGCCCGGACCGGCTCTTCCGGCCGGCCGCCGAGCAGCCCGCCCGGTTCCCGAACGCGGTGCTCCGCTCCCCCGCCCTGCCCCGGGCCGTCGAGCGGGTGGCGGCCAGGCACCGGGTCAGCACGGGCTCGGTGCTGCTCGCCGCGACGGCGGCGATGACGGCCCGGCTCGCCGGCTCGACCGAGGCCGTGCTGAACGTCGTGGTCAACAACCGCTTCCTGCCCGAACTGGCCGACGCGGTGAGCGTGGTCGCGGGCGACGGCCTGTTCCTTCTTCCGGACGCCACGGCCGAGTTCGGCGAGGTGGTGCGCCGGACCCACGCCGCGGCGATCGGTACCTACCGGCACGCGTACTACGACAGGTCGGCCCTGGACGCCGAGGTCGCGCGACTGGCCGCCGAGGGCGTCCGACTCGCGGACCGCTCCTGCGTGTTCAACGACACCCGGGAGCTCCTCCCGGTGGCGGCCGACCCCGGCGAGGACCGGACCACGCTCACCTGGCCGGTGGAGTTCGAACCGCGCCCCGGCCTGACCTACGCCCTGGACGTCCTGCGGTCCGCCGAGGCGCTGAGCCTGGCCATGACGGCGGACCCGTCCCTGCTCCCGCGCGCCGCGATGGAACGGTTCCTCTACGGCATCGAGGAGTTGATCCTCACCGAGGCCGCCGAGCGCGCTTGAACCTGACATTGATGTCAGGTTCTACCGTACCGGCATGACCACCACCGCCACCGCAACCCTGCTCACCCCGTACCGCCTCGGCCGGCTCGACCTGCCGAACCGCGTCGTCATGGCCCCGATGACGCGGTACCGGGCCGCCGAGGACGGTACGCCCCTGCCCGTCGTCGCCGAGCACTACGCCCAGCGCGCGAGCGCCGGCCTGATCGTCACCGAGGGCATCTGGCCCAGCCGGCAGGGCCAGTCCGGCTGGCGCCTGCCCGGCCTGGAGACGCCCGCGCACGTGGCCGGCTGGCGCGCGGTGACCGAGGCCGTGCACGCCGCCGGCGGCCGGATCGTCGCCCAGCTGATGCACGGCGGACGCCAGGGCCACCCGCTCAACCGGCTGCTCGGCGACGTCCCGGCCGGCCCCTCCGCCGTCCCCGCCCCGGGCCCGGTGCACGTCAAGGACGGCGGCAAGGCCGAGGCCGTCACCCCGCGCGCCATGACCCGCGAGGAGATCCACCGCACCGTCGCCGACCACGTCGGCTCCGCCCGCCTGGCCCTCGACGCCGGCTTCGACGCCGTCGAACTCCACGGCGCCAACTCCTACCTGATCCACCAGTTCCTGGCCGACAACACCAACCTGCGCACCGACGAGTACGGCCCACGCACCCTCGCCGACCGGCTGCGCCTCCCGATCGAGCTGGTCACCGCCGTCGCCGAGGCTGTCGGCCCCGACCGCCTCGGCCTGCGACTGTCCCCCGGCAACCCGCAGTTCGGCATGCACGAGGCCGACCCCGCGCCGGTCTACCGCGCGCTGCTCGGCGAACTCGACGCCCTCGGCCTGGCCTACCTCCACCTCACCGACAACGACGACTACCCGGCCCTGGCCGACCTGCGACCGCGCTGGTCCGGCCCGCTGATCGGCAACGTCGGCGAGAACCGCGCCGCCACCGACCGCGAGCGCGGTGAGGCGGTGCTCGCCGCCGGCCTGGCCGACCTGGTCTCCTACGGCCGTGCCTTCATCGCCAACCCCGATCTGCCGGAACGGTTCGCCGCGAACGGCCCGCTCGCCCCCGTCGACCCCACCCACCTCTACGGCCAGGAGGCCGCCGGCTACACCGACTACCCGCGCCTGCGACCGGCCGCCCGATCGTGAGCCGGATCGCGAGCCGGCCCGGGCTCCGGCCCGCGGACCTACCGACGGCACCCCCGTCCTGACCGACTGTCAGTGCCACCCGCTATGGTCGGCCCCGAACGATCCCAGCACGAACAGCACCGCAGGGGGCACCATGACCACACCGGGCACCGGCCCGCTCACCACCGCCGACCTCGTGGAGGGCTGGCACCGGGCGGGCGTCCGCGCGGGCATGGCGCTGATCGTGCACTCCTCGCTCTCCAGCCTCGGCCGGGTCGAGGGCGGCGCGGCGGCCGTGGTGGCCAGCCTGCGCGAGGCGGTCGGGCCCGGCGGCACCGTCGCCGCGCCGACCTTCACCTCCGACACGGTCCGTGACCCGGCTCCCGGGCACAGCGGCGCCCCTGGGCCCGAAGTGGCCGAACTCCGCTCCGCCGTACCGCTGTTCCACTCCGGGCTGCCCTCCGCCACGGGCGCGGTGGCGGAGGCACTGCGCACCCTGCCGGAGAGCCTGCGCAGCACCCACCCGCAGGTATCGGTCGCCGCCGTGGGCGCACACGCCCGGGAGGTCACCGCCCGGCGCTCGCTCGGCTTCGCCGTCGGCCGGGAGTCGCCCTTCGGCGCGCTGCACGACCTCGGCGGGTACGTGCTGCTGGTCGGCGTCGGCCACAACCGCAACACCTTCCTGCACTACGCGGAGACCTTCGCGCCCAACCGCCGGCTCAAGCTCCGCCGCTTCCCGATGGCGATCCAGGGCGAGCGGGTCTGGATCGAGGCACCGGACGTGGCGGACGACAACGACACCCACTTCCCGGTCGTGGGGCGGGAGTTCGAGGAGCGGGCGGGCATCCGCGAGGTGCTGGTCGGCGAGGCGGCCTGCCGCCTGGTCCCGGTCCGCGAGCTCATACCCTTCGCCGTCCGCCGCCTCACCGAACTGCTGGCGGCCGACGGCCCCGGAGCGGCATAGGCCGGGCCGACGGTCCCCGCCGTACGCGCGGAACCGCCGGCCCGATCCTCCTGTGCCGCCCTGCCGTCAGTGACGTCCCTCGTGCACCGAGCTGGTCTCCTGGATCTTCTTCCAGGACTTCGGCTCGACCGGGGGCTGCCCCGCGTCCCGGCCGGCGTCCGCGCCCGGCGCCAGCGAGGCCGAGGCAGAGGCAGCGGTGCCCGGCGGCACCGGTCCGACCGCGGGCTTGCTCGGGGTGAACAGCCAGGTGTTCAGCAGGTCCCCGAGCTTCTTCCCGGAGACCTTCTCGGCGTAGGCCTGGAACTCCGCAATGGTGGCGTTGCCGTAGCGGCGCTCGGTGGGCCAGCCCTTCAGGATCTGGAAGAACTTCTCGTCCCCGACGGTGTTGCGCAGCGCCTGGATGGCCAGCGCGCCGCGGTAGTACACCGCGAGGGAGAACTGGTTGTCCTCACCCGGGTCGCCCGGCTTGACGGTCCAGAACGGGTCGTCGGCCGGGCGTGAGGCGTAGATGTAGTCGGCCAGTTCCTGTGCGGTGCCCTCGTTCTCGTGCTCGGACCAGAGGAACTGCGAATACTCGGCGAAGCCCTCGTTCAGCCAGATGTCGGACCAGCGGGAGAGCGAAACGCTGTCGCCGTACCACTGGTGGGCCAGCTCGTGCACGACCACCGACGTATTGGTGCCCCTGGCGAACAGCCCGGGGCCGTAGGAGACCCGGGTCTGGGTCTCCAGGGCGCCACTGGACGGGGTGTTGGCGACGTAGCCGCCGACGGAGCTGAACGGGTACTCGCCGAAGTAGCCGCTCAGCCAGTCCACCAGCTCGCCGGTGCGCTCGATACTCGCCCGCGCCGCGGCGGCGTTGTCACCCAGATCCTTGCTGTACGCGTTGTAGACCGGCAGCCCGCTGGCCGTGGTGTCCCGGGTGACGTCGAACTTGCCGATCGCCAGCGTGGCCAGGTACGTCGCCTGCGGCTTGTTCTCGCGCCAGCTGTACCGGGTCCAGCCCGCCTGCGAGCTGGTGCCGGTCAGCACGCCGTTGCTGATCACCTGGTTGCCGTCCGGCACCAGCACCGAGACGTCGAAGGTCGCCTTGTCGCTCGGGTGGTCGTTGCTCGGGAACCACCAGCCTGCCGACACGGGCTCGCCGGCCACCACCGCACCGTCCGGGGTACGGCGCCAGGCGGTGTAGCCGCCGTACTTCTCCACGGTGGACGGCACATCCTTGTACCGCACCACCACGGTGGCCTGGGCGCCCTTGGCCAGCGGCCGGGCAGGGGTGATCTCCAGCTCCTGATCGCCGCTGGTGGCGAAGGCCGCGGGCCGCCCGTTGACCCGGACCTCGGAGACCTTCAGCGCGAAGTCGAGGTTGAACCGGGAGAGGTCCTGGGTCGCCGTGGCCAGGATCGTCGTGGTGCCCTCCAGCTCGTCGGTGGCGGGCTGGTACTTCAGCCGGATGTCGTAGTGCGACACGCTGTACCCGCCGTTGCCGAGGGTCGGGTAGTACGGGTCGCCGACCCCGTCCGCGCCGGGTTGGAAGCCGGAAGCGGAAGCGGGAACGGCCAGGAACAGGCTCAGGGCACTGGCGGCGGAGACGATCAGCCTCTTGCGCACATGGTCCTCCAGGAATCACCGGAACGACGGGTCGAATCGATCCTTCTCCCGTCAACCCCTCGCCCACTCCCCGATCGTGAGGTCTTCATGAAAAGAAACGCGCCGAAATGACGGCTCCGCATCGGTGCCGCGGAGCCGTCACATCGGCCGGTCCGACATGTCGTCAGTTATGGGCTTCGTGCACCGAGTTGGTCTCCTGGATCTTCTTCCAGGACTTCGGCTCGACCGGGGGCTGCCCCGCGTCCCGGCCGGCGTCGGCACCCGGCGCCAGCGAGGCCGAGGCAGAGGCAGCGGTGCCCGGCGGCACCGGTCCGACCGCGGGCTTGCTCGGGGTGAACAGCCAGGTGTTCAGCACGTCGCCGAGCTTCTTCCCGGAGACCTTCTCGGCGTAGGCCTGGAACTCCGCAATGGTGGCGTTGCCGTAGCGGCGCTCGGTGGGCCAGCCCTTCAGGATCTGGAAGAACTTCTCGTCCCCGACGGCGTTGCGCAGCGCCTGGACGGCCACCGCACCGCGCTCGTAGACCGCACCGGAGAACTGGTCGTCCGGGCCCGGGTCGCCCGGCTTGATCTTCCAGAACGGGTCGTCGGCCGGGTGCGAGGCGTAGACGTAGTCGGCCAGTTCCTGCGCGGTGCCCTCGTTCTCGTGCTCCGACCAGAGGAACTGCGCGTACCGGGCGAAGCCCTCGTTCAGCCAGATGTCGCTCCAGCGGGAGAGCGAGACGCTGTCGCCGTACCACTGGTGGGCCAGCTCGTGCACGACCACGGAGGTGTTGGAGCCCTTGGCGAACTGCCGAGGGCTGTAGAAGATCCGGGTCTGGGTCTCCAGGGCGTAGCCGGTCGGCACATTGGGGACGTAGCCGCCGACGGAGCTGAACGGGTACTCGCCGAAGTAGCCGCTCAGCCAGTCCACCAGCTCGCCGGTGCGCTCGACGCTCGCCCGGGCCGCGTCGGCGTTCTCCCCGAGGTCCTTGCTGTACGCGTTGTAGACCGGCAGTCCGCTGGCCGTGGTGTCCCGGGTGACGTCGAACTTGCCGATCGCCAGCGTGGCCAGGTACGTCGCCTGCGGCTTGTTCTCGCGCCAGCTGTACCGGGTCCAGCCCGCCTGGGAGGTGGTGCCGGTCAGCACGCCGTTGCTGATCGCCTGGGTGCCGTCCGGCACGAGGACCGAGACGTCGTAGGTGGCCTTGTCGGTCGGGTGGTCGTTGCTCGGGAACCACCACCAGGCCGCCTCGGGCTCGTTCGCCGCGATCCCGCCGTCCGGGGTGCGGTGCCAGCTGGTGAAGCCGTACCGCTTCACGGTGGACGGCACGCCCTTGTAGCGCACCACCACGGTGGCCTGGGCGCCCTTGGCGAGCGGCCGGGCGGGGGTGATCTCCAGCTCCTGCTCGCCGCTGGTGGCGAAGGTCGCGGGCCGCCCGTTGACCCGGACCTCGGAGACGTTCAGCGCGAAGTCGAGGTTGAACCGGGAGAGGTTCTGGGTCGCCGTGGCGAGGATGGTCGTGGTGCCCTCCAGTTCGTCGGTGGCGGGCTGGTACTTCAGCCGGATGTCGTAGTGGGAGACGCGGTAGCCGCCGTTGCCGTAGGTCGGGTAGTACGGGTCGCCGACCCCGGCCGCGCCGGGTTGGAAGTCGGAAGCGGAAGCGGGAACGGCCAGGAACAGGCTCAGGGCACTGGCAGCAGAGACGATCAGCCTCTTGCGCACGTGGTCCTCCAGGGATCACCGGAACGATGGGGTTGGATCGATCCTTGTCCCGGGTGCGCCCCGTCCACTCCCAAATTGTGAGATGTTCATGAAAAGAAACCCGCCGACATGACGGCTTCGCAGCGCTGCCGCGAAGCCGTCACACCATCCCGCGGGCCCCACCCGGCACCCGCACCCCACCCGTCACCCCCGCCCCACCCGCCACTCACGATCCGAGCGTCACCGGTGCCCGCACCAGCGAGCCGTACTCCGTCCACGAGCCGTCGTAGTTCTTCACGTGCGGGTACCCGAGCAGCTCGGTGAGCGCGAACCAGGTGTGCGCGGAGCGCTCGCCGATCCGGCAGTACGCGATCACCTCGCGCTCCGCTTCCACGCCCTTCCCCGCGTACAGCTCCCGCAGCTCCTCCGCCGAGCGGAACGACCCGTCGTCGTTGGCCGCCTGCGACCAGGGGACGTTGACCGCGCCCGGGATGTGCCCGGGCACCTGCGCCTGCTCCTGCGGAAGGTGCGGGGGCGCGATCAGCTCGCCCCGGAACTCGGCCGGCGAGCGGACGTCCACCAGCACCGCGTCCGCCCCGGGCTTGGCGAACACCTCCGCCTTGGCCAGGACTTCGTCCCGCAGCGCCCGCAGCTCCGGCCGTTCGGGCCCGCCGATCCGGTAGCCGGTGTGCTGGTAGTCCATCACCTCGGGGGTGAGCTCCCGCCCCTCCAGCTCCCACTTCTTGCGCCCGCCGTCCAGCAGCCGCACCGGCCCGTAGCCGCGCAGCCGCAGCAGCCAGTAGGCGTAGGCGGCGAACCAGTTGTTGTTGCCGCCGTAGAGCACCACGGTGGTGTCGTCCTCGACCCCGGCCGCCCGCAGCAGGTGCTGGACGCCGTCACGGTCGACGTAGTCCCGGCCGACCTGGCTGTGCAGGTCGGTGGTCCAGTTCCAGCCGACCGCGCCGGGGATGTGGTCCCGGTCGTAGGCCTCGGTGTCCTCGTCCACCTCGACGACCCGGATCGTCCCGTCGTCCAGGTGGTGGGCCAGCCATTCGGTGCGGACCAACGCCTCGGGGTGCGCGTAGCCGTTGCCGGTCATCCCAGGCCCTCCTTCGCTCTGCCCAGGTTGCTGCGCCCGACGGGGCACGGCGGGCCGCACGAGGACGGCAGGGCGTACGGGCACGGCTAGGCGCCGGCGACCGGGCCGGACAGTTCGAACCTACGCCGCCCGGCCGGCCCCGGCCACCCCGGCCGGGGGATCCGCCCGGGCCCCCGCCCGGGAAGCCCGCCCGTGCGCCGTCAGCCCTGCGCCGCGCCGTCGAGCCGCGCCACGTAGTACAGGTTCAGCACGTCCCCCTCGACCCGCTTCGCCTCGACCGAGCGGAACCCGGCCACCGCCAGCATCCGCCGGGCCGTCTGCTCGCCCCAGACCGTCCCGAGGCCCTCCCCGCCCTCACCGAGCGAGACCGTCATGCAGTAGAAGGTCGAGAAGGTGTAGAGCGCGGGCGCCAGCGGGTGGTCGATGTTCTCCGCCAGCTCGCTGCTGGCGGCGATGTCGCCCATCAGGAAGACGCCGTCGGGCCGCAGCGCGCCCGCGACGGCGGCCAGCGTGCGGGTCGGGCGGGCAAGGTCGTGGATCACGTCGAAGGCGGTGACCAGGTCGTACTCCCCGGTCAGCCCGGCCGAGTCGGCGACCTCGAACCGGGCGTTGCGCAGGCCCAGTTCGGCCGCCGCCGCGCGGGCGGCGGCGATCCCCTCGGCGGAGATGTCGATGCCGGTGAACCGGCTCTCCGGGAAGGCCCGGGCGAGCACCGTGACGGCGTGCCCCTGCCCGGTGCCGATGTCCACCGCGTCGATCCCGGCCCGCAGCCGCTCGGTCAGCCCGTCCGCCAGCGGCACGATCGCGTCCACCAGCGCCAGGTCGTACACCCGGGCGGTCTCCTCGGCCTGGAGCCGCTGGAAGCGCGGGTACGCCGAGTACGGCATGCCGCCGCCGGTGCGGAAGTGCCCGAGCAGCTCCTGTTCGACCTCGCCCATCATCGCGAGGAAGGGCATCATCCCGGCCAGGTTGTCCGGCCCGGCCGCCCTGGTCAGTGACGCCGCGTGCTCGGGCGGCAGCACGTAGGCGCGCTCCTGCGGGTCGTACTCCACGAAGCCGGCGACGACCATGCAGCCGAGCCACTCGCGCACGTAGCGCTCGTTCAGTCCGGCGGCCCGCGCGATCTCCTCGCCGGTCGAGGGGGCGAGTCCGGCCATCAGGTCGAACAGCCCGGTCTGGTGGCCGATGCTGACCATCAGGCCCAGGCAGGCGTCGTTGAGGACCTGCAGCACGCGCCCGCCGAAGGCCTCCTGTCTCACCGCGTCCAGTTCCCGTACGGACATGACTTCCTCCTCCGCGGCCGGGACGGCGCCCCCTCCTCAGTCACGCTACGCCACTCACCCGAACGGCCCCACAGCACAGGCGGTGGGGCCGTTCGGCGGATGGTCCGGCGGCTCCCGACGCGGCGCCGGACCGTTCGGATCAGCGGTGACGGTCCGCTCAGGAGAAGACGACGGAGCGCAGCTTCAGCCGGTCGCCGAGCTTCTTGCCGGGGTTCATGACGTAGAACACGTCTCCCTCGCAGCCGAAGTCCAGGTAGACCGTGGCCGTGGAGCGGGTGAGGTTCTCCGGCGCGAAGCCCGGAGCGTCCTCGGTCGTCCACGGCAGGTCGATGCACTCGCGGCTCTGCGGGTCGGCGAGGCCGGTGATGACCCCGGGGCCGACCTTGTAGAGGAAATCGCCCTCCGCGGCGTTGGCGGAGAAGGGAACGGCGAGGACGAGGGCGACCGCGCTGGCGGCGGCGAGCACGGCGTTGCGGAGACGCATGGGCGAGGGCCTTTCAGGTGGTACCCGGCGGTACCCGGATTCATCGGTGCGAGATCACCCTAGAGGCCCAAAATCCGCAAAAACGGTTCTTCTAATCCACCTATTCGAGTGGTTTAAAGGTTAAAACCGCTACCCGTCACCCTGCGGAGGTCCACCGGAAACCCCGTCAGTTCGGCGGAGCGGTGAAGTAGTACCCCGAGTCGACGAGCACCGGCAGGTACGCCTTCAGCGCCGCCACCGTCTGCGAGCGGTCCCCGCCGCCGTCGTGGTTGAGCACGATCGACCCGGGCCGGACGTTCTTGAGGATCCGGTCGATGATCGCCGAGGTGCCGGGCCGGGCCCAGTCCCTCGGGTCCACCGACCAGGCCATGTTCCGCATCCCGAGGTCGGCGGCCACCTTGAGCGAGGCCGCGGACCAGTCCCCGCCCGGCGCGCGGAACCAGGTGGGCTGCCGGCCGGTGGTGCGGTGCAGCAGGTCGGAGGTGCGCTCCAGCTCGTCCCGCACCTTGGCCTCGGACAGGTGCCGCAGGTCCGGGTGGGTCCAGGTGTGGTTGGCGATGTGGTGGCCGCGGTCCGCGATCTCCCGCACCAGGGCGGGGTGCTCGACCGCGTTCTCGCCGATCAGGAAGAACGTCGCCCTGATCCCGTACTGCTCCAACAGCGTCAGCACGGTCGGCGTGTGGCGGGGGTCCGGGCCGTCGTCGATGGTGAGCGCCACCACCCGCCGCTCCGGGTCCAGGTCGTACACCGGCTTGGCCTCCGCCTCGGTGAGCACCCGGCGCACGGGCACCGCACTCGGCGCGGCGGACGGCGGGGCGGACGAGGACGCCGCGGACGGCGCGGACGGCGCGGCGGCCGTGGCCGGTGCGGCACCCGGCCCTCCCGGCACCCCCTCGGGCCCCACCGGGGCGGACGGGGCGGCGGCGCCGCCCGCCGTGTCCGCGGCTCCGCCCTCCCCGCCGCCCACGTAGCTCCGACATCCGGCAGCCGTGCCCAGGAGGGACATTCCCGCCGCAACCAGTAGCAATCTGCGCGAAGTAATCTGACGATCTGACAGCATTGTGGATGCATGCCCCGGCCGTCGCCACCCCTCCCGGGGGCAACTCCGACAGCCCCGATCACCACTCCGACGGCCCAGGGCCATCGGCCGTCCACCCCGCTTCCGGAGATCTTCCACGGATCTTCCCCGACCGGACGCTCCACCTCCTGTCCGGACCGCTACGCTGTGCCTTCCCCAGTGTGATGATCTGCCATCAGAGGACGTGGCCATGACGACAAGTCAGGACTCCCCCCGCCCGGGCCCGCAGGACGGCGACTCCCCCGAGCTCAGCCAGTGGGAACGTTTCGGCGTCGACACCACCGCCCCGCACTCTGCGCGCGTGTACGACTACTGGCTGGGCGGGAAGACCAACTTCCCGCCGGACCGCGCCATGGGGCAGGCCATCGAGCAGGCCGTTCCCAGCGTCAAGGCGATGGCCAAGGCCAACCGGGCGTTCCAGGGCCGGGCCGTGCGCTACCTGGCCCGGGAGCACGGCATCCGCCAGTTCCTCGACCTCGGCACCGGCATCCCGACCTCGCCGAACACCCACGAGATCGCCGAGGCGGTCAGCCCCGGGACCCGGGTGGTCTACGTCGACAACGACCCGATCGTGCTCGCCCACGCCCGCGCGCTGATGGTCTCCAGCCCGGCCAGCCGCACCACCTACATCCACGCCGACCTGCGCAAGCCCGAGGAGCTGTTCGCCGACCCGGCGCTCACCGCCACCCTCGACCTCACCCAGCCGGTCGGCCTGCTGATGATCGCCGTCCTGATGCTGATCGCCGACGAGGACGACCCGTGGGGCCGGGTGGCCGCGCTGCGCGACGCCCTTCCGGCCGGCAGCTGCATCGCCCTGACCACCCCGACCCCGGACTTCGACCCGGAGGCCGTCGGCAAGGTCGCCGAAGCCGCCCGGGCCGGCGGGATGACCCTGGTGCCGCGCGGCTACGACGACGTGGTCCGCTTCTTCGACGGCTGGGACCTGGTCGAGCCGGGCGTCGCCCCGGTGCTGGCCTGGCGCCCGGACGGCGAGCCCCCGGCCGACCCGAAGGCCGCGTACTACTGGGGCGGCGTCGCCATCAAGCGCTGACCGACGAACGCCGGGTGGGACGGCCGCGAACCGTCCCGCCCACCGCGGCCGTCACTTCAGCAGCCGCGACAGCCGCCGGTCCGCCAGCGGCCTGCCCCCGGTCTGGCAGGTCGGGCAGTACTGGAACGAGGAGTCCGCGAAGGACACCTCACGAATCGTGTCCCCGCAGACCGGGCAGGGCTGACCGGTCCGGCCGTGCACCCGCAGCCCGAGCTTCTTCTCCGCCTTCAGCTCCCCCGCCGCCAGCCCGCGCGAACGCTCCACCGCCTCGCGCAGCGTGCCGCCCAGCGCCTCGTACAGCCGGGCCACCTCGTCCTCCGTCAGGCTCCCGGCGAGCTTGTACGGCGACATCCGGGCCGCGTGCAGCACCTCGTCCGAGTAGGCGTTGCCCACCCCCGCCAGCACACCCTGGTCCCGCAGCACGCCCTTGAGCCGCCGCCGCTCGCCGTGCAGCAGCGCAGCGAAATCCGCCAGGGTGAACGCCGGGTCCAGCGGGTCCGGACCGAGCCTGGCCACCCCCGGCACCTCGGCCGGATCCCGCACCACGTACACCGCCAGCCCCTTCTTCGACCCCGCCTCGGTGAGGTCGAACCCGTCCCCGGCCTCACCCGCCAGCCGCACCCGCAACGCCAACGGGTTGCGCGGCCCCGGCCGCGGCGGCTCGACGGGCAGGCCCTCCTTCCACCGCAGCCAACCGGCCCGGGCCAGGTGAACCACCAGGTGCAGCCCCTCGGCCTCGACATCCAGGAACTTCCCGCGCCTGCCCACCGCCCCGACCGTCCGCCCCTCCAACGCCGTCACCGGCGGTTCGTACGTCTTCAACGCACTGATCGCCACCGGCTGCACCCGAGCGATCACCCGCCCGATCAACCGCTCGGACAAAAAGACACTCAACGCCTCGACCTCGGGCAGCTCCGGCATGCGCCCAGTCTCCCCCACCCCACCACCCCCCCGCGCGCCCACACCCCCTCCCCCGAGAGCACCCCCACCCCCACCGCAAAGGTGCCCCCTCCCCAGCAAGGCCCCCGCGAGAGGGACGCGCTGCGGAAGGGGGCGGCGCAGGGGGTGGGTGCGGAGAGGGGCGTGACGGGTGATTTTCAGACTGCCAACGACACCCAGCGCCCCACCCACAGGGTCGGCAGTCTGAAAATCATCCAGCCCCCGGAGCACCCACCCCCGGAGCCGCCCCCGGCCCCCACCC